>NZ_JBMVQX010000045.1:0-23224 GCF_050522745.1 Myroides sp. C15-4
TTTTGTATTATTGTATAACTTTTTAAAGTGGCACCATTTGACCGAAATAGGTGGCACGGTCTGACCGAAATACCCAATTACAAAGAAATTCTCGTTGATGTTGTAAAGTATAAAGCGAAACACAAGTTTTTACAAGAACTTTCCAAGTTCAAATTTAATTCCGAAACCGAATATACCAAGGAGGACTACGAGTATAAAATTTTGGTTTTAGCTTGTAGTGAACTAAAAGAAAACGATTATCAAAACTTCAAAGACAAAGTTGTCATTGAAACAGAAATCCAAGATCTAAAACTTTCGGAAATTCCACCATTCACGGACAAAATAAAAATTGATGAATACGAAATAAGCCTTGCTAAAATTCTACCTGACAATTACGAAAATAGCGACCATTTAAGCGGATTGATAACTCAGTTTATAGGTCTTGGTTTAGATAAAGAACGAATTGGACATTTATTTGGAATAAGTGACGAACCTGAACTAGGTGACATTTTTCAAATGTTTTCCGAACAGATTGATATATTAGAAAATACTGAACAGTTACAGTTTGTAATTCTTTATAACAGATTTATTAAAGATATTGATTTAAAAAGATTTAAAGTATTAACAAAAGGTGGTGGTGAATATGATCTAACCTATAATTTTTACATTAAACAATTTAATTTTCTTATTGATGATGCATCACTTGATGATAGATATAAAGAAGTTGAAAAGATTTTTGGCAAACTTCCTTATAAAATTAGTGATGATAATGAATTGTTGAAAACACCTTATTTCAATGAAAATAACTTTGTTTGTCCTGACTTAATTCAAGAGAATTTAACTGATGAACAAAAGTTAAGTTTGATAGATTTTTTATTTAATCAATGGGATAAAAAAAACAAAAAGACTGTAATCAAAAATATTGATTGGAGTAAAATTGGAGATATAGAAACTGAAAACATTTTAGGATTTAATCCTACAACTTCAGTATATCCAAGTAAATATTGTATCGAAAGTGAAGCATTGCCCAATTATCTAATAAAATGGATTAAGAGAGATGAAGGTAAAATTAAATTTCTAACAGACTTAGGCGTTTGGACAAAAGACTCTGTTGTTGTTGAATTACGACAATTCTTAAATAACAAAAATAAAAAATTTCAAAACAATCGTTTAACACTGGAAAATCGCTTTAATGATTATGAAACAGTGCTATTCAATACTTTTGAATGGGTGAAAGAAAAAGAAATCATACTCAAATCAGAAGAACAATTTAAAACATTTAAGAAGGTAGTCGAAGTAATTAATAATAATAGAATTAGTGGAGATTTAATTATTCAAGAGGAATACAATTTAGAACTATTAAAAGAGAATTCGACAGAATGGAAAGCAATAGAGAACTATACAATTTATCTGTACGATAAAGAAATGCCAAAAACTATTGGACTTAATGAAATAAACAACTATGTGTTTTATCATTATAATGGAGGTAATTATACTATCAACGAAAGCGAAATTTACCTAAACAGTAAAGAAGACAAAAAGAAGACACTTCAAAAAATTGCTTCTGATGATGAAAATGATTTCACTTTTGAAAATTTATGGGCATTGTATGGCGAAAGTTCAAACAGAGAGCAAGAACTTGAAAGAGAAATTGTAAGATTGAAACAACAAGTTTCAAAAGCTGATAATGCAACATTAGGAGCAGAATTTAGTTCCGATATTGCAAAAAACGACCAAAAAGAAGCTAGCAGAGAGGCAAAAGAACTTGTAAAAAAACGATTGGAAAATGAAGACTTTGAATTCACGAAAGGCATCAATAATTATTCAACGATTGATGGTGTTATGAAAGAAGGTATTGAATTTCCTCTTGTAGTAAAAAGTTATAAATTCAAAGACGAACCTCTAAAAATTGGTGCAAACGAATGGAGACAACTGATGAAACCTAATTCTATGTTTTGGGTCAATTTTGGTGATGGAAAATTGCAGTGCTTAAAATTGTCTGAACTTTTAAGAAATCAAGACAAATTAACAATCAGTTTCAGTACTGAAAATCTTGATTTTGAAAACAGATTAGAAAACTTTGCCGATATATTGCATTATTTTAAAAATGTACATTTCGACTTTAACAGTATCAGACCTGACAATTATAGCACTGCCGAAAATCTTAACAATTATAGGTTTAACGAAAGGAGAACCGAAGAAGATTTGAGTAGTGATGATGAAAGTTTATTATAGAAATGAGATATACAAGGCGAGAACATAGCAATTTCCTTGAAGAAGAACTTCAAGCACAAACAAAGGCGTTTAATCAAAAACTAAACTCTTCGGCTACTTTTTTGCTTCAAGAAAGAGAAGAGCTTTTTGTTGCTCAATTCTTGACATTCAAAGACGGAGAAATGATTTTAAAATTCTCAACTAAACGCGGTTTGCTACGCAAAGGAGAATACTTGTATTGCTTTACAGTTCCCAAGGAACTGAGAGATTATAGAAATTGGGGAGATAAAACCTATGGTGATCTAATAAAAGAAAAAGGAAATTTTACTGAAACAGTTTGTGTATGGCAATCTCCTGCAAAAGACAAAGACGGAAACATTGATACGATTTTTTGTTTAGCGGGTTTTCGGAGTGTAGATTTAGATTTTGCGATAAATATTTTAGAAGCAGAAAAAATGATTTTGCTTTTGGGGCCGAATAAACCTCCTTTTGAGTACATTACCAATCTTCAAAAAATAGTACAAACCAATAATTCTAAAATTGTAAATCAGATTTTAGACCAAGATTTTCAAAACACAGATCAGCAACCGTCTTTACTAGACAATCAAAAGGACATACCAAATTTTATTTTAAATCAATTAACGCTAAATGACCATTTAATTATAATTGGCCCGCCTGGAACAGGAAAAACATATCAAATTGCAGAAATCTGTAAGAGACTTTGTGCACAAGGAAAATCGGTATTAGTAACATCCCTTACAAACAGAGCTTTAATGGAAGTTGCAGAAAAGCCAGCATTAACCGATTTGTTGGAAGCAGGAAAAGTATTTAAAACTAAAATTTCAACAGACGAAGCAAAAGAAATCCCGAAATTACAACAAATTAATGAGTTAATTCCTCAACCAAACAACTTGGTTTTATCTACGTTTTTTATTGCAAGTAGCGAAGCTACGAACATAAAAAACAATCCGCCTTTTGATTTTGTAATCGTAGATGAAGCAAGTCAAGCATTACTTGCAATGTTTGGTGCGTCAAAACTTTTAGGAAAGAAAAATATTTGGATTGGAGATACAAAACAACTTCCGCCTGTTTTAGCACTCAATGAAGATAAAGTTAGCAAAAAGAATTACGATTTTTTGGTGGACGGATTAAATGCACTTTCAGGCACAGCATCAGTTCCAATTTATCAATTAACTGAAACTTATCGTTTACCAAACAGAGGTGCAAATTACACGGGTATATTTTACAACAACAGTCTAAAATCAAAAGTGAAAAACGACATTCGTTTAGCATTCTCTGAATTACCGAACGATGTAAGTATTTTCTTCAACTCACAAGGCGGTTCAACACTTATAAAAACCGATTTGGAAGTTGGAAACAAAAAGCCAAAAAATGCTTTGGAAATAGCTAAGTTGTTGGTTGTACATTTATTGAACACTAATGAAAATCTTCACATTTCTATTTTGAGCAATTACATTGAAACCATAAAAGCATTGCAAAAAAACATTTTTAAAGCCGTTGGTAATCCTACAAATTTGCTAATTGAAACTGTTGCAAGAATACAAGGTTTAACAACAGATATAACGATTTTTGTTATTCCAAATTCAGGTTACAATCATTCTTTAGAAAAACGATTATTCAACGTGGCTACAAGTCGTGCACAACACCATACAATTATTATTTCTGACACAAATATTACAACTTCATATCCACAGTTAGATGAAGATGTAAAAGCGTATTTGCAAAAACTGGATGAAGAATTTTCGTTTTGCTATACACCAAATAAAATAATTGAAAATAAAATTATAAAGTAAACATAAGTTATAAACGATCACTATTAAACAGTATATTTGGTATTGAATCAAGCGATTCCAATCATAGTTTAAAACTTTCGTAATAAGGTGCTCACAACAATTAAAAAAAATGAACATCCCTATTTATAAAGCATACGGCATAAAAGAGGCTAACCCTCTTTCTCCGCGAAGAAAACCGATAACGAAAGTTATCGGTTTTTTTATTTTCTGAAAGTTGTGGAGAGTTTTACTCTCAGCACAACTTTCAGAAAATAAAAAAAGCACAAGACCGAATGCAATGAGGTATTGGTTTTCTTTGTGTCTATATACCCTTGTTTGGGATATTTAATCCCTCTTTCTATTTGCCCAAAGCCCCCGATCGCGCGGATTTGTAATCCGTGCGCTAAATTGTAAAAGAAAAGGTTGTTGTAAATACCTAATTACTATTTCAGATTGGTATGTAATTATTCAGATTTAAATAATAATCTTGAGGCTGTATTTAAAGGATAGATATAGATACAGATTGCACTCATAGCTTTAGCTAAATTGAACGAAGTTAAACCTGATTGTGTGGACTTGTAGCCTGTGTGTATAAATAAAGGCACGGATTGCAAATCCGCGCCATCGGAGTAGATATAACAATGGAATCTAAGATTCTAAGAGAAAAAATGTACGAATTATCTTCCGAACAAGGTGCATGGTTTTCAGCTTGTTTTGTAGTAACTAATGAAGGAGATTTTAATACTCATTTTGACTATGATGGAAAACCAAAATTTACATATGAACCAAGTAAGAAAAAATAGGTTGATGATGTAAAAAAAATTCCTAGACAAGAATCTTTAATGCCTAATTGGTTGAAAGAGATTAGTAGTGAATAACATTTTTAGTATATTGAATAAACTTAGAAAGAAAGAGGATGTAATTAAATGTTTCGTATATTTTGATTTTAGAAATAAGAAAGTCTAATGCATCACATCCTTATTTGCATAAACATCCTATAAATGAAGTAGATCACGGTGATTTATGGCAAGCTGATAGGGAAGCATATTGGATGCAGGGAGCAGAAGAAGTAAAAGTAAGAATGAATTGTGGTTGAAAATTTAAAAATATGTTGTCAGAAAAAATAAAAGAGTTATTTAGACAAAAAGGATATATTTCTTTAACAGAGGAAGAAAAGCAGGACTATATAAATGCTTTAATTGATTTAGATATTCCCTTAGAAAGTACTTTTGCCGATTTCAATTTAGCAACTTATGGACCTACATTTAGTGGGCGTGGTAATGAATTATACAATGTTTGTTGGTTTAAAATATATTCCGATGATTTGGAATATAGTATAGAATCAGCCCATAAAGTTCTAAAATTACCCGAAGCGTATATTCCGTTGGATAGCTTTGAAGCAGAGGGAGGATTTTTCTATAATCGTAAAACAGGAGAAGTCTTAGAACTTGAACTTGGTCAAAAACTGATTGACTTTCAAAACGGAAAATTACAACCACAATGGGAAGATTTTAATTCCTTTTTAGAATGGTATTTTGAAATTACATAAAATTAAGCTGCTTCGCTTGAAGCGGTTTTTTTATTTTTTTTTGGTTTTCTTTGTATCTATTTAGCCTTGTTTGGGATATTTAATTCCTTTATTGGAAATGGTAAGTGGTGAGTGGTAAGTGGTAAGTGGTGAGTGGTGAGTGGTGAGTGGTGAGTGGTGAGTGGTGAGTGGTAAGTGGTGAGTGGTAAGTAGTGGTAAGTAGTGGTAAGTGGTTCAACGAAGGAACAGATGTAGCTCCTCATGAAGGAATTATTTTGATAGAGAAGTGGTTAAAAGAACAAGGTAATTAGATTATAAATAATGATGGACAAAAAAGAACAAATCAAAAGAATAGCTAGTGTAATTAGACCTATTCTTGAAAAAAGAAACGATTTTGAAAATATGGATGAATTACTGGATGAAAGAGATCATGAATCATTTTCAGCTAGGTGGTTAAGTGAATTTAATACGGTAGAAAAAATAAAACGACAAGGAGAAAACGTTTTATTAATAGATACACTGAGGGAAGAAATATTTAAAAGCGTATTTAATAAATCAAATAATTCAGATGTAGCATCCTATATTTCTGACGATTTAGCGTTACTCATGGACGCGGTTAATTCTAATTATGAGAGTGCTTGGTTAAGTGCATTATTAAATCTATATAGTGAAGGAGAAATACCTAAAGGAAAAATAGAAGAGAAAAAGACTTCACTTCTATCATTGATAGAAAAATTAAAGGAATAAATGTTTGTGCTGTATAAAGTTGTTCAATTTTTTTAGAATAGATTGAGTATTACGTACAAAATGATTACAGTTTTTATTTTAATAGAAGAATTACTCTTTTGGATCATTTAATTATAACCAAAGAGAGTTACTACTCTTTTTTGTTTTATTAAAATGCTTAAAAAATAGGTTTGAATTTGTCATTAAAATATTGGGTGATTTCAGCGTTATACTGCTGTAGATCTTGTTTTAAGATATTGTCTAAATAAGAGTAAAGCGTAGTTTTTTCTTCTTTAGCTAGTTGGGTTATACGAAGTAATACTTCGTGATACTCAGGTCGAATATAAACAACCTTTTCTGCTCTTGATGAAGGAAATTCATTAAGTAGGAAAAGCTCTTGGTATGTAGTAGTTGCTACTTCTTTCTTTGACTTCTTCTCTTTGACTTTTGTTTCTTCTTTTTGAATTAGAGATTCTTCTTTTTCTTCTACAATCGGTTTAACTTGTGTTACAGACTTAACTTCTATATCACCACTCATGATATTCATTAGATAGTCTTCATCGACTAACCCCGATCGCGCGGATTTGTAATCCGTGCGCTAAATTGTAAAAGAAAAGGTTGTTGTAAATATCTAATTACTATTTCAGATTGGTATGTATTTATTCAGATTTAAATAATAATCTTGAGGCTGTATTTAAAGGATAGATATAGATACAGATTGCACTCATAGCTTTAGCTAAATTGAACGAAGTTAAACCTGATTGTGTGGACTTGTAGCCTGTGTGTATAAATAAAGGCACGGATTGCAAATCCGCGCCATCGAGATTAAAAGAACATAATGCTCTAGAAAATATGCCCAAAAAAGTAAGAGACCGTTTTATAGAATCATCATGTAAGGACTATAATTATGAATATAAATGGGAGTTTCATATTTTTGAAAAATTTGCTAAAATTAAAAGAAAGAAGAGAAATAACGTATAACATCAGCTAGCTAGAAATGCAGTTTTTTGATAGAATAGGGGGTATTCTTTTCTAATTGCTAAAAACTGCTCCTATTCGTATTTTTTATAAGTTTACAAATAGTGGAACAGCTTTGTCTTTGTTTAAGATTGAATTGAACATTCGCTCAATTCAATCTTAAACAAAGCAAGACAAGTCCAATTAACCACAATGCAATGAGACAACAACAAACAGAAGGCATTATCAAGTTTTTAAAGGACAACATTGAACCTTTGGAAGACAATGCTTATGGACTTGGTTACAGAGCATCTGTGTTTTTGACAGACGGAACATTTTTGCCATGCGTTATTTTTCGCAATCCAAAGACGATAGTAAATTTAGCCATTAGCCGATTTAAAGAAGAACAGGCAGGCAAAAGCATTTTTAGTCGTTCATCGGGACTTGGTTACTATGATATCGTGAAAACTTTTGTAACAAATGGAAATTGTATTAACGACTACGACATTGACAGAGTTGAAAAAAGCAAGTTTGCATTTCCACTGACAATTCAAAATCAAATTCGTGGCGAAACGACAATGGGTTGGACAGGTTTTGCAGCTAAAATGAAAGACGGAAAATTCTTTGGCTTCGGGACATCTTTTCATTGGGAATTTTTTCAAATCCCAGAAGGCTATTCCGTTGATGACATTGAA
Organism: Myroides sp. C15-4; assembly: GCF_050522745.1. Classification (NCBI taxonomy): domain Bacteria; kingdom Pseudomonadati; phylum Bacteroidota; class Flavobacteriia; order Flavobacteriales; family Flavobacteriaceae; genus Myroides; species Myroides sp. C15-4. The sequence continues at coordinate 7,893 of NZ_JBMVQX010000045.1, forward strand.
GAAATAATAAATCACAGTTACGTTTTGAAAACAGGTGAATTAAGAAATCATAAAGTTCCGTTCTTTGAATATCCAGACGATTACAAAGACGCAGTAATTCATAGGGAACGACCTTTTTTTGAATGTTATATAGACAACTTATAACTGACAAAAAAAGTAGGAAACAAAAATATACTATGACTAAGATCGGTAACTGTTGTGCAACTCTATTTTTAGTACAACAGAAAAGATTACGTTTTTTAATTAATATTGTCCCTCTGTTAAGGGATAAAGAAGAGATTATTTATAAATGGAATCATTATTGAATAAAAAGCAGTAAAAATTGTTATCTTTAGTTAGAATCAAACGATTCCAATCATAGTTTAAAACTTTCCGAATAAGGTGCTCACTCCAATCCCAAAAAGTGAACCTCCCTATTTATAAAGCATACGGCATAAAAGAGGCTAACCCTCTTTCTCTACAAAGAAAACCGATAATGAAAATTATCGGTTTTTTTATTTTCTGGAAGTAGAGGATTGTTTTACTCTCAGTACAACTTTCATGAAAGAAGATACAGTGTTTAGCGAACTTCTGGTTCAGGCTAAATTCGCAAGTTCAGGCTTTTGTTTTGTGTAAAAGGATAAAAAGCTTCCTGTGCTAAAATAGGAGATAGTAGGTAGATAGTAGGTAGATAGTAAATAGAAACATTGGTAAAAAGGCCTAAAACCCTTGTAAGTAGTAACTATCCCCTTACAAACCCTATACAAGCTCTTTTTTGTATGCGTTAAAATACTGAAAATAAACTAATTGTAGTTTTTTTTAAATTCGGTAAAGAATAGAAAAAAAACCTTTTTTTGACAATTAGTGGAAGAACACGGAAGGGGGGATTGTCTATGTTTTTTTGCTTTTTTAGTTTTGTATGGAGAGCCATAGTAAAGCTAGCTACTAGGTGCGACTCTTAAAAAAATAATAATCATTTAAAAGGCAAAACTATGGGAAAAATGAAAAATGGATTAACAGGTGGTTTTAGCGGTAAAGTAGGAACACTTGTGGGATCAAGCGTAAAGGGGCAAAATATCCTTCGAAATGCACCAAAAAAGAGTAGTAAAAATCCAACGGCTGGCCAGTTGAGTCATCGTCAAAAATTTACGTTAGTGTCTAGTTTTTTACGACCGCTCAACGGCTTAATTAAACGCCATTTTGGATCGGCTCAAAAATTAAAGTCTAAGGTGAATTTAGCTTTAGCGTATCACCTTAAAGAAGCCGTAAATCAAGTAGAAGATGGGTTTGTTGTCAACTTGAGTAAGGTTGTAATAAGCAAGGGGATTTTGCAGACTATCTTTGTGGATACGGTAGCTATTGTGAACAAGGAGCTTACGCTAACTTGGAGTGCAAATTTAGTTTTTGGTTCTGTAAATAAAACAGATGTACTTACTGTGGTCATCTATCAAAAGGCAACGGAATCCATGTTTATTTTGGAGCAGGTAGCAGAACGTGGTGCGGGTGAGTGTAAGGTTCAACTTCCTGCTAGTTTTGAAGATACGGGCTATGGAATTTGGATTTTCTTGACAGATGTTGGCCTGGTAGAATGTAGTACAAGTGTATTTTTAGGAGAATTTTAAATAAAACAAAGCATCGCATCTATTTTTTACTGTGTATTGGATGAAATAGCATGCGATGCTTTTTTTAACGCTATAAAATCATAAACCTACTTGTGTAGTTTTACCAATCGGTATAGGAACAGTTTTTACCGTAGTAAAGTATAGGGTAAATAAGTTGAAAAAGTTACCGCAAAGGCAACAGCACGTTGTGTTTTGAGGCACACGAAATTAGAATCGCGCTTTCAAAACGAAGAAGGTGTTCACCTCAATCGAAGAAAGCGAATCCCTAGGTATAAAACACAGGAAGTAAAAGAGACTACCTTCTTTGTATCTATTTCCTCCTGTAAGGGATCTACAATTCCTTTTTGGTTATGAGTGTTATGTTAAGGTGTAAAAAATAATCTTTAAAAAGAAAGCTTGTTTTGTATCGATTCCCCATGAAAAAAAGCATTAGTTCTTGGCGTGTAGATCTATTTTATCATTCCTCCAGTGTAAAACAGAAAAAACCATTGCTCCAGCAAAGTAAAGCAAGCAATCGATCCAATCTCCGGTATATCTGGGATTGTGTTTTGGGAGGTACCATTCAAAGTAAAAGCAATAGAACAACGTGATGACCAAAAGAAGAGGAAGGGGGAGTTGAAGCTGCGGATTGCGTTTTATTTTTCGTGCAAGGAATAAGCAAATCCCCAGTACGAGAGGCAGGGTGAGAAAATCGTTAACATAGTTATTGATCCAAGCGGGTAGGACATAACCCATTTGTTGAAGCAAGTAAATGGTTGTGGCCATACCTAAGGCAAGATAGAACAGTATTTTTCTCATAGACTTCGGTCAATCCTAGTTAAACGGTTGATTGACTAGATTAAGCAGCAATCATCCCAATAAGATAGGCAATTCCTGCTGCAATTCCCGCAATAATAAGCCAAATAGCATTGGCAATCATCATTAGTAAACGTACCAGTGGATTGGGGTGATTACGCAGTTTACGAACAATTTTTTCCGCCTTTGTTGGCGCTGTATTCAGCTCTTTCTGAATGCGTTCTTCCTGTACGCGTTGTTGTTCCAATTGACGTTTTAGCACCACATTAATAATCTCACCACAGTTGGTGCAATAATCTGTATTTAAATTCTCTGTTTTACAAGCACTACAAATGATATAATGTTTACTCATGATGGATGTACAAATGGCTGTTGGTGTTTTGTTGATGCAAAATGGGTTCAAATAATGCGCAGAAAAAAGAACTATTTGGATCTATAATGGGTCTAAAATACGCCTTTTTTACGATACTGCCTTATTTGTGTACCAAGAGGCTGCAACGGCAGTTGATTTTAATCCTACCCAACCAAGCAAAGAATAGACAGTAAATCGCTTCATGGGCTATGGGCGCTGCGCATATACTAGTACAAGCAATTGTTACCCAATTCAATAGATCGGATGTACGGCCTAAAAGACAAGCCTGGGAATCATAGTATAGGTGTTATTGCGACATAAGTCACTTGATTTGTGGACAAAATAGGAATATACCGCGATTTACACCTGTTGTATGGGGTTTTTATTGATTAAAAATTAACAAAATAAAAATGATTTGTATTTATTTAGACTAATTCTATTGTTTTAATCCCGTCATTCTAACGGTTGAGTGGAATATTGTACAAATGAAAGGAGTTTGTTTTTAATTAGATTTAATATAAATAGTTTTGTATCATAATTAAAAACACCATTTATATGAATCATTTATACCCAAGTTTTAAGCCTGATCTAAGGCCTTTGTATCCCATTTTAGAGGGAAAGAATGAGCAAGTTGCTCTTTTTTTTGTTTGGTTTTTACGCTTCAACCCAAATGAAGCGGTTACCGTTAATTTATTTTAATAAAAATATATGTGTAGTAATAACATGAGAAGTATTTTTTACTTACTAAGTCTATTTTTCGTTGGAGTTTTGTCTGGGCATGCACAAGATTTCCGAGTGGTAGCAGATCAGTCTTTTGAGGGTGCGTACTATGGAGATTGTGCGGTAATAGATATCAATGGAGATGTATACCCTGATTTAATTTATTCTGGGATTATAGTGGATCCATCGACTGGGAGACCTAGTTCAACAATCGGGAATACATCTGTTTTTTTAAATGAGGCAGGTCGTTTTTCTCTTCTAAATGATGAGATTTCAAAGGTAGTAAACTCTGCCATTGCTGTAGGGGATTTGAATGGAGATGGATTAATGGATTTTGCTATTACCGGTATACGCCAGGAACCTGGAATTCCTGCGAATACCAGAGTATTTGAACTATACTATAATTTAGGAAATAATACCTTTAGAAAACGCGAGGATACGGGAATTGACCCTACGATTTATGGTTCTATTCAGATTGCAGATTTTAATGGTGATGGTCGACAAGATATCTTTGTCAATGGACAAGGATTGCAGGGAGGAATTTCGAAAGTCTACTTTCAACAAGAAGATGGGAGCTTTGTACTATCGGAGTCTACTTTTTTAGGTTCCTTTTTTAGTGGATCAGCTGTTTTTGACGCAGATGGGGATGGGAATTTAGATATTTTAGTAGCAGGATTTATCCCTGGCGGTTCAGCAACACGTCTTTATCTGAATAAAGGTAACGGTGTTTTTGTAGAACAAGAAACAGCTATTATAGACGTACATTTTCCTTCAATTAGTGTAGCTGATTTTGAAGGGGATGGTGATTTAGATCTCTTGATTTCAGGAGTGAATTTAGCAACTAATGAACGAGTATTAAAGTTGTACTTGAATGATGGACAGGGGAATTTTACCCCGTCTACTTTTGAATTTGGCGGAATGTCGACGGGTGCCTGCGCCTTAGTTGATTATAATAACGATGGATTCTTAGATGTTTTTGCTATAGGAGCTAATGAGCATAATGAGGTCGTTGCCTTGTTTTATGACAATCAGAACAATGAATCTTTTGTTTTAAATGAGGTAAATTCTGACGCGATCCAAGGGCTTAGCATGTCTAAAGCTGTTTGGTTAGATTACGATAACGATGGAGATTTAGACCTTTTTATTACTGGTTTTACAAGTGGTAATGAATCAAAAGCGATCTTGTATGAAAATACATTTGATCCAGATGGATATTGTCCCGTTACAGCTGATTATGGGGTAGAACCTATTACGTTTGTAAAAATGGCAGATTTGGAAAATCGCACTGATGCGCGTATTGGTGGTTCAGCGGGCTATGAGAATTTTACAGCAATGGAAGCCAATGTTCAAGTTGGACAAACCTATACCCTACACGTTCAAGGAAATACTAATATTCCGCCACCAACACAGGAGGCAATGGTTAATGATATCAGAGTATTTATTGATTGGAATCAGGACGGTCAGTTTGATCCTGCAACCGAATATTATGCAGCATCATTGTCTCCTTCAACTGGAGAAGATGACGTTGAGGTAACGTTCCAAATCGCTATTCCAGCTGATGCTGTGATAGGAAAAACGCGTATGCGAATTATCAAAGACATGTGGACAGGATATGAGGAGGGAGAAGATGAAGATGCTTGTAATAATGCATATTATGGACAAGTGGAGGATTATACCTTACATATTACTTCAGAACCAGTTCAACCCGCTTGTAATAATGAAGAGCCAGGACTAACACCAGGAGATACAGGGTGTATTACCATGGTGTATAATGGTGTACAAGTGACTTATACTACAGTTCGTGCAGCTGACGGTACGATTTGGTTGCAACAAAACTTAGGAAGTGAGCAGGTAGCTACCGCTGTAGCCGATTCGACAGCTTATGGTGATTTCTTTCAATGGGGACGTTGGGATGATGGACATCAAAATAAAAATTCTCCTGTAGCTTCATTAGCAGCCAATCCCAATAATCCTTTAGGGGCGAGATTGAGTAATGGAGAATTCTTTGTTGAGTCACCAAGATGGTGGGCAGAGGGTAATACAACAGATACCTGGAATGCCACAAGGGCAGAAGATGTTACGGCAACAGATGGATGTGATCCGTGTAAAGCTTTAGGTGAAGGTTGGAGTTTACCAACAAAAGAGGATTGGATCGCAGTACTTGAGGCTGAGTCTATTGACAATGCTGATACAGCTTTCGAAAGTAACCTGCGTTTAACAGCAGGAGGAGCTAGAGGAACTACTGGATGGTATGGGGAAGGAAGAGGATATTATTGGAGTAAAACGGTATCGCAAGATAATGGTACTTTTTCTAAATATGTTTATATCAGTTCGATGCGAGCGAATCCAGAGGCAGGTGCTTATCGTCATCAAGGAAGTTCTGTTCGCTGTATTTTTGCTACACCTCAAACAAATGAAGGCAGTGTACGCATTAATACGCTAGATAACGTAGCAGCTGAAATTACAAGACACAATGGAACTTTACAGCTAGAAGCAACCGTATTACCTGCTGAATCGAATCAAGAGGTTCGTTGGTCTATAGTAGAAGGAGCCAATTTAGGACGTGTTAATGTCAATGGTTTGGTTTTAGCAATCGGAAATGGAACGGTAAAAGTGAGAGCAACTTCAGTGGAAGATCCAACAAAGTTCGACGAATTGGATGTGGTTATAGCTGCCCCAACTTTAAGTGATTACTGTATTCCAGAAGAGGATAGTTCGACGTATACGTTACCTATTTTTGAATTTACTTTTGATGATACCACACAAACAAGTGGCGATCAGACAAATGCAACACCACCTTATGAGGATTTTACCGCTGTAGTTGTAGAAGCAAAACAAGGAGAAACCTATACGGTAACTGTAAAAGGAAAAACAGATGGACAAGATAATATTTTAGTAAAAGTATATATTGATTACAACCATGATCTTATATTTTCTGAAGAGGAAACCATTGGTATTGGATTCTTAAATAATACAGGAAATGAAAGAGGTGAAGTAACAGGACAGATTGAAATTCCGATGAATACATTGACTGGACCAACGAGAATGCGTGTGGTTAGTATGTATAATAGTCCAGATAGTAAGTGGGTTCCTTTGGATAATATTCCTTGTCCAACTGGGCACTTTTTAGGACAAGTTGAGGATTATACGATCAACATTAAAAGTGAAACTCCTACTGATAGCTATTGTGAGCCAGAAGTAGGAAATGGATCGTATACTGTTCCTATTTATGAGTTTACCTTTGATGGAACAACACAAACAAGTAATGATGCTATCAATCAAGCACCTCCTTATGAAGATTTTACTGCTGTAGTTGTAGAAGCGGAACAAGGAGAAACCTATACGGTATCTGTTAAAGGAAAAACACAAGAACAAGATAATTACCTCGTAAAAGCGTATATTGATTTTAATCATGATTTTCAATTTTCTGAGTCAGAAAGCATTGAGTTAGGTTTCTTGAATAATATAGGTGGAGGAAATGGTGAGCTAACAGCAACGATTACTATTCCTGCTGATGCGTTGGTTGGTCAAACAAGAATGCGTATTGTAAATATGTATCACAATCCTGCCAGTACAATGGCTTTCCTAGAGAATGTACCTTGTCCTTTAGGATATTACTTAGGACAAGTAGAAGATTATACCCTTGATATTAAAAGTGGAGTTCCAGTAACTAGTGTAGAAGTAACAACAGCCAATAATAGTCCAGCTGAAATTACAACAGAAAATGGTACACTTCAACTGCTTGCTCAAGTGTTGCCAACCCAAGTTAATCAACAAGTTGTTTGGTCTATTACGGAAGGAGAAACCCTTGCTCGTATCGATCAAAATGGCGTATTGACCGCCATTGGAAATGGAGAAGTAAAAGTAAGAGCAACTGCTGTTCAAGACGCAACAAAATTTGGAGAAATTACGGTTACAATCAATATTGAAGCCTTGCGTTGTCCGCCAGTAGCCTTAAGTGTTGGTCAGATAGGAGAAGAACAAGCAACCTTGACTATCACGTCAAATGCTACGGCCTTTGAGATAGCGTATGGAATTGCAGGGTTTGATCGTGGAACAGGAACATCAATTATACAGGCTTCTCATTCTCAATTGATCGAGGGCTTAACAGCTGAAACGTCATATGATGTGTATGTGCGTGTTGCTGGATGTGATACATGGGAAAAGATCACGTTTGAAACCATTAAGTTAAAAGAACAACGTATTACTGTAGAAGATGTACGTAAAGTATACGGAGACGCTCCATTCATAACAGGAGAGACAACCAGTCATTTACCGTTGGCTTATACAGTTTCCAATACGGCAGTGGCGGTTATTGAACATGGTTTACTTGTAATTAAAGGAGCAGGAGAAACGGAAGTAATCATCAACCAAGCAGGAAATGAGGAATTCTTAGCAGCAGCTGAAGTTCGTTTTACGCTACAGGTTGAAAAAGCACCTTTAACCGTGCGTGCAACCGATCAAACCAAAGTGTATAATGGCACGGTTTACGAAGAGTGGACGGTAAGCTATGACGGATTTGTATATGGAGAAGAAGCGTCTGTATTAACAGGTGAACTTCATTATGCAGGAACAGCCCTAGAGGCAACAGCAGTTGGAACCTATCCAATTGAAATAAGCGGATATGAATCAGCTAATTATGAGATTCAATATCAGGCTGGTACACTAGAAATTACAAAAGCAAGATTGGATAATCTTGTATTTGACAGTGGATCGTTTTTGTATGATGGAACGCCTAAGTCCATCTATATTACGCAAACCTTACCAGAAGGTGTTACGGTAACTTATGAAGGGAATGAACAAGTTGAAATCGGAAGTCATACCGTAAAAGCAATACTAGCGGGTGGAGTAAATTACGAGAATAGAGAATTAGAAGCAACAATGACGATCCGTCATCAGTTGGCTGGATTGACTTTTGAAGATGCTACTTTTGTTTACGATGGTACAGAACATGCGTTAGCTGTTTCGGGTGAATTGCCAGAAGGCGTAACGGTTACGTATCAAAATAACGGAAAGATTGATGCCGGTAGATATCAAGTAACAGCTACTATTTTAGGTGGAGAACGCTATGGAGACTTAGTGTTAACCGCAAACTTGATTATTAACAAAGCAACATTGGATGGAATTGTTTTTGAAGATGATACCTTTAGTTATGATGGAACACCAAAATACATTTACGTATCGGGATCTATTCCACGTGAAGTAACGGTTGAACATAGCAATAACGGCAAGACGAATGTAGGTCGTTATGAGGTTGAAGCCAAAATTTTAGGAGGAACAAACTATGTTGACAAGCATTTAACAGCGATTCTAACGATCGAAAAAGCAACACAAGTCATTACTTTCGATGAAATTGAAACGCTAATCTTAGCAGAAACAGATGATTTCCAACTTCAGGCGCGTAGTAACTCTACACTCCCATTGAAGTACACCTATGAATATTCAGGGACTAAACCAGCCGCAGAAGTAAGTGAATCGGGATGGGTAACGCTTAAAAAAGTAGGTGAAATAACCATTACAGTAACTCAAGATGGAGATGCAAATCACATAGCTGCTGAACCAGTTCGCCGTGTATTGCGCATTGTAAACAACGATGCCACCATTCATGAGCTGTGGATTGAAAATGAATACTACGAAAAACCACAAAAGGAGATCTATCATTTTGTTGACTGTGAGGATTTACGCACTAGCGTACAGGTTCGAGTGGTTGTAGATGAAGGTGCTCAAGTACAACCGAGCAATGAATTTACAATTGACGTACCTAAACCAGGGCTTTACAAACAAACCGTAACCATTACGTCTCAAAATGGGAAAGTAGTTGAAAGCTATGTCATTGTAGTTGAAAAAGCATTTGCCTTTAAGGATATAGCAGTGAAGAAGTTTAACAATACGCTACTGATTAATAAAAACCCACAAACCAATGGAGGATATCATTTTGTAGGCTTCCAGTGGTTTAAAAATGGAGATTTAGTATCAGACGAACAAGTGTATTCAGTAGGAAACTCAAGTCTACTTGATTACAAAGACGTATACCATGCCCTTGTAACCACCAAAGAAGGCGAAGTTATCCACGTATGTCCTATGGATGAGGTAGAAGGACAAAGCAAAGAGATTCAACTTTATCCAAATCCAGTTGTTTTAGGTCAAAAAGCGACCTTGGTTGTCAAAGGAATCAATATGAATTTAAGAGGGATTCCAGTTAAAATTTACAACCTAGGCGGACAATTGTTGCATACAGTTTCGATGGAAGGAGAAGTAACGGAAATCTTGTTGCCACAAACGCTACCAAGCGGAATGTATGTAGCCGTTTTTGAGTTAAATGGACACAAAGAGTCAATCAAATTTTTAGTAAAGAAGTAAGATGAAAACAATAAAAATAACGGGATTGGCAGTTTGTATGCTTTTGGGATTGAGTACTGCCAAGGTAAGCGGACAAGAAATTGCATTTTCTATTTCAGGCGGTGCCACAGGAATGAAAAAACCAAGTTCAAAATTATCAGATGGACATACTTTTGGATTTTCTGCCTTGTATATGCATCCGCTACAGGAAAACCTAAGTTTAGGAGCTGGAATGGAATTTGGCGCTTATAGTGTAACAAAAAAAATAGGAAACTATACAGGGACCTATTCCTCCATTGATACCCAAGGAGATCCTTTCGAATTTCGCTATAACTTAGCGAAATTCACGGAAGATCTCAAGGGGAATTACTTGGCAATTCCCATCAAATTGCAGTACGAGGGGCCATCGTTAGGTGGAGAAAACTTGCGTTTATACGCTGCTGTGGGAGTTAAGTATCAGCTGTTCTTTAAAGCTACGTCTAAACGATCACTAGAAGCTATTGAAACTAGTGGATACTACCCACAATGGGATGCTGAATTGTTTAATCCCACTTGGGCTGGTTTCGGCAAGTTAGGAGACCGAAAAGAAGAGGATAAATTAAAACTGAACAACGGCTTTTTTGTCCTCGGTGAAGTAGGAGTAAAATATACACTCTCAGACGATCAGTTTTTGTACTTCGGAATTTATGGAGACTGTGATTTAGCTTCTTCTGGCCAAGAAAATAAGGCATTGATGAGCTATGATCAAGGAGAGAAGAGCAATAGCGTCTTGCAAGGAGAAGGTGATACGTATAAATTGCGCATGTTCAATGTCGGAATCAAGGTGACTTACAGCTTTGGGTTGTAGTACTTGATGAGATAGAACGGATGAATAAAAAAAATGCCTGAGTGAAAACTCAGGCATTTTTTATTTCAACTACTTTGCTTTTAAATGGGTAGAAACGCCAATTCTATTCCAGGCATTAATGGTCACCATACACATAATTAATTGGGCCAAATAAGTCGCATCAAATAGTTGTTCGGCTTGTGCATAAAGCGCATCGCTTATTCCACCAGTATGGAGTAAAGTGATGGCTTCCGTCATGTCGAGAATGACTTGTTCCTCTCTGGTAAATAAGGTTGTTTCTCTCCAGGCTGGTAGAACTAGTAATCGCTGAACGGATTCGCCATACTTCAAGGCATCTTTGCAATGAAGGTCCAAGCAATAACCACAGCCATTCAATTGAGAAGCTCTGATCTTGATTAACTCTTTGTGCGTAACACTAAGGGTGGATTCGTTGAGGTATTTTTCTAGTACCAACATGCCTTCGTAGGCCTTGGGATCTACACTGTAGATTGATTTTCTGTTTGACATAATTCCTTTGTTTTTGTTTCAGTCAAAACTACAAGGCAAAACAGAATAAAAACTTCAACTGGTTTAAGAAAACCGTTTCTTTCTAATTTCACTCAGGTATTCGGGGCTAAATCCTAAATAAGACGCCAAGAGGTATTGAGGAATGCGTTGTACAAATGCAGGAAATTGCTGTTCAAAGTGAAAGTACAACTCCTCTCGACTAAACTCATACAAGAATTTTAGTCGATGTTGTGCCGCTCCACAGGCTTTTTGAAAAATGGACCTAAAGTATTTTTCCATAATAGGATGTGCCGCTAAAAGAGCTGAAAAATCGGTGCTAGAGAGGCTAAAAATCGTTGTAGGCTCTACTGCTTGTATGAAGAAACTACTCAATTTTTGTTGCTCAAAGGCCAAATAGTCCGTTAACCACCAATTTTCAATGGCAAAATCTACCGTTTGTTCGATGCCCTTTTCCTTGAGGTAGTAGCTCCTCAAGCAGCCTTGAACAACAAAATACAACCTATCACAAGAAGCGTTTGCTTGTTGTATGTCCTCTTTTTTTGCAAGCGTTCTCAAGGTGAAAAAGGAAACAATAGCCGTGGCTTCAGTAGGATGTAGATTCCCAGTAAATCGCTCGATATGTTGGATTAATATGGCCGTATTCTTCATGGTATTGTTCATTTATTGATCAAGGTGAGCTAAAGATATAACATTTGGTGCGTTTGTTTTTTTAGTAAATCGAACGACTAAGACTACTTAGAGCGCTCAATTAATTTTTTATGTTAAAGTTTAAAAATTAAATTTGATTTATTTACTTTATTATCATCAAATTCCTATTTATTTGGTTGAAAAATATATTATTTTTTGTTTTTTTAGATGATGAAAATTACTTTTTTTAGCATAAATACGTCGTTTAATGGATTTTGCTGTTTTCTGTATTGCAATATTCTTTCATTGAGTAGTTGTAAGGATAAATTATTGTTTTGTGACTTTTTTGGTTGTTTAGGTCTAAAATTATGAAATATGTTGATTGATTTAAGATTAAAGAAAAGAGAATATGGAAACTATTGAATTTAAAGGTGGTCAGACAGTAAAAAAGGAGAATAAAGGCGAACTCGTCTTTTTTATGCTTCAAATGGTATTCGTTGTCCTGTGCCTTCTTCTTTTTCAATCCGTAGTACTTACAGTAAATTCTGCCATTGTTATTGTAGTTATCAATAGTATTTTGATTGTTTTTGTTTCTAAATTACTAAATAAGGCATTGAAAAACGAAATTTATAAATTGATTATAATCGGTTTTAATCTTATTCTTTTTGAAGTACTTTTTGAGGAAAAAAGATGGATTAGCCTGTTTTTATTTAATTTTTATACCCTGATGTATGCGGTGTTTTTCCTGCTTTATTTTAAGCGTTTTAGCTTCTTGAACAATGAAATTCAAGCCTATGTATACTTTGTTAACTGTTTTCTTTTCTTTTATTTTTTACTCGTCAATGTGGAGGTGATTTTTTCTACTTTTTTTGAGGAAGAGTATGCGATCTACATCAGTCATTTTTACGTAGGGATTAAAAGTATCCTGCTTTTTGTCTCTATTTTAACCTTGTTGCAATGGGGCATCAAACAGGTAAAAAATAGGACTAAGCAAAAGGGGACAACGTGAAATAAATAGCCCCTTAGATTTTGTGGATTGATAGCCAAAAAGAAGGGAATTAGATAAAAATAGGGACAGTTCGTTTTTTGCGACGCGCTCATACCGATTTCATTCCTGTTTGATTGTTTGATGTAAATTATAAAAAATACGATTTATCTTTTTGAAATATGCATGTGATTTTTGTTGTTGTTTTAGGTTTTATTGGGTACGCCTTGCTATTTTTTCTTAAAAAAAGAAAAACTATTTTAAGCGTAAATATTTTATATATCAGTAGCTTACTGACTCTTTTTTCCTTATTCGTCTATGGAATATCTCATTATGAAATTGGTCGTGACCTGCCATTAGGTATATTGTTTAGTTGTTTGAATGGACCTTTGCTCTTGTTGTTAACGGTTGAAAAGCAACGATCATTAGGCTATTTTCTAGCTATAGCACTTGCCTTGTTGGTGTTACTTGGTGGATTTTTTTACTGTTACTTTTTTTTCCCTGAACATATAAAGCAGTTTAATGCAATCATTCAACTTGTTAGTATTTTGACTGCTGTGGGATTTGGAAGCTATGGGTATTTAAACTTTATCAATAATAAGGAGCATACAAAATATCAAGAAGCTGCGATTTTGTATTATGTCGTTCTGTTATTTGTATTTGCTTTTTTGTTCAGTAGTGCTTGGCTCAAAGGAGGCGAGCGTTTTATGAATAACAATTCACTTTTTTTATGGTATGGTTTGTGCATACTGCTGTATGCCTATTTTCATGAAGGGATCATTTTTATTAGACAATACCAGCAAAAAAAAACAACGTCAGCAAAAATACTAAAGTGGAAATATTTTCAGGGAACTAATGTCATGATTACTAGAAAGGTAGTGCAGGGGAAAGAAGCAGCTGAAAAAAAGGAAAAAGAAAAAGAAGTGACTCGTTCCGAGGCTTCTTTTTTGGATCCAACCCTCTTAAAACAATTACTTTACACAAAGATTATTGAAACTGGACTTTTTCTGGATCACAATTTGACTTTACATAAAGTAGCAGAACTGACTCTAGTAGATAAAAATAAATTGAACGATTATTTTAAAAAATCCCAATCATCAAGCTTTAAGCAGTACATCAACCGATTGAAAGTAGAGTATGCAATCAACGTAATTCGCGAAAGAGAAAAGAATATTACAGTGGAAGAATTGACAGTCGTTTGTGGGTTTAATACGCGATTGTCTTTTTATCGCGCTTTTGTTTACTTCTATGGATTTGCTCCCTCTGAGCTTTTAACGGATTAAGTTAGGGATAAATAAAGAAGATGCAGGTTGAATAAAAGAGAAGGTAGAGTACCTAAAGGGAAATACCCTGAAAAATAGCGAATCTACTAGGAGAGCGAACGTTTACACCTCTGGTTTGTTTCCTGTTTTATTCGATAGAGAACTAAGATCGTTTTTTGCCATTTGAATGGCTTCTACAATATTGAAGGGAAATACATTCGAGTATTTGTGTTTTTTTGATTGAAGTCTTGCCCAAAAATTGGGCAGGCTTCTTATTTTATAGGCTTTCAGTAAACAACTTTGAAAATGAAAATATTGTATTTGATTATCGTCTAGTATAGTGATATTCTGTACTTTTTTTGTATTCCTATATACGCAAAGTCAATAATCTAAATCGATTACAACGGTCGCTTTGATTGCCTTGTTCAAAACTCTTGAAGGCCTAAAATTGAAATATAGGCCAACTCTTTTTTTGTATTTATGCTTTTATGGAAGACATATGTGAAAAAAAGTGAACAAATAAAATGGACAAGCTGTTTTTTTTTTTAATTGCGCGAACTTGTTTAATTTTTAAAACTATTTTTTAAAAAATGAATATGATATTCTCTTTTTTTAATTGTTAATATGTGTTTAAATAGGTTTTTTGATTTTAGTTCGTATGGTTTGATTCTTTTTTTAACTTTTTTGTCCTATAGATTTGTTGAGTAAATAATTCGCTATACAACAGTTGATTAGCAAAGGAACTCTCATTCTAATCAATAGTAGTTTAGAAAATAACTGTCACAGGATAGAAAATTTAATTAAGAAAAAGTATGAAAAGAAAACTATTATCAATTGCCGCTTTGCTCTTAGCATCAGCTTTGCATGCTCAGGTAGGTATCGGTACAACAACACCCAATAAATCTGCTGAGTTAACTTTATTCTCTAAAGATAAAGGAATACTTATACCTACAATAGCTTTAAAGAGTACTATGGATAAAACAACGATTACCAATGGTAACGTAGAGAGTTTATTAGTCTATGCTAATGTAATGCAGGGCGATATTATACCTGGGTTTTATTATTGGAATAGTATGCGTTGGGTCCGTGTCGCTTCTAATGTGGATATTGCCGATGAGGTGATCAATAATTTTACAACAATTATCAATAACGAACACGTCTTACAGGAAATTGAACAAATTTTTCAAAATCTTGGTGGTGGTAATGTGTATTACGATGGTACAACATTTAGTTATACCGATAGCAATGGCACACAGCAAGTGATTGATCTAGCTAATCTTATTAAAGCGAATGAAAC
>NZ_JBMVQX010000046.1:0-22518 GCF_050522745.1 Myroides sp. C15-4
TGTAGTCCGTAGGGGAATCGAACCCCTGTTACCAGGATGAAAACCTGGCGTCCTAACCCCTAGACGAACGGACCAAATGCGTTAGTTTCGAAAGAACTTGTAGTCCGTAGGGGAATCGAACCCCTGTTACCAGGATGAAAACCTGGCGTCCTAACCCCTAGACGAACGGACCAAATGCGTTAGTTTCGAAAGAACTTGTAGTCCGTAGGGGAATCGAACCCCTGTTACCAGGATGAAAACCTGGCGTCCTAACCCCTAGACGAACGGACCATTTTGTTTATCTAACGCGGATGCAAAAGTACAATATATTTTTAAACCCGCAAGAGAAAAAACAAAAATTTTTATTTCTAATACGCTTTTGCGAATAACACGCGACCCTTCGAAGGTGCTCCTGTTAACACACAAAATCCGTCTTCCTCTTTTCTATCAATTGGAATACAACGAATTGTAGCTTTGGTTAAGTCTTTAATCTTCTCTTCCGTCTCCACAGTACCATCCCAATGTGCAGAAATAAATCCTCCTTTATTTTCTAACAATTCTTTAAACTCTTCAAAAGAGTTCGCTTCAGTAATATGTGAATCTCTATACGTTCTCGCTCTATCGTATAAACTCGTTTGAATTTCTTCTAACATGTCTTGTACATAAGTAACGATATTCTCCTTTGCAACGATTTCCTTGGTAAACGTATCGCGACGCGCAACCTCAAAGGTTCCGTTCTCTAAGTCTTTCGGACCAATAGCTATGCGCAAAGGCACTCCCTTTAACTCATACTCGTTGAACTTCCATCCTGGTTTAAACGTTGTGCGATCGTCGAACTTAAATGAGATATTTAATTTTTTGAATCGATCCGTTACTTTTTTCACTTCTTCACGAATTGCCTCTAATTGTTCATCGGTTTTGTGAATAGGCACAATTACTACTTGAATAGGCGCCAAATTTGGAGGTAATACTAATCCGCTATCATCCGAATGCGTCATAATCAACGCTCCCATTAATCGCGTACTCACTCCCCATGAGGTAGCCCATACATATTCTTGTTTTCCTTCTTGACTAGTAAACTTCACGTCAAATGCTTTAGCGAAATTTTGCCCTAAGAAATGCGATGTACCCGCTTGTAATGCTTTTCCATCTTGCATTAATGCTTCAATACAGTAGGTTTCAATTGCTCCAGCAAAACGTTCATTTTCCGTTTTAAATCCTTTTACCACTGGAATAGCCATAAAGTTTTCTGCAAAATCAGCATATACGTCTAACATTTGCTCTGCTTCTGCTATCGCTTCTTGTTTTGTCGCATGTGCTGTATGCCCTTCTTGCCATAAAAACTCTGCTGTTCTTAAGAACAAACGCGTTCTCATCTCCCAACGAACTACATTCGCCCATTGGTTGACTAAAATTGGCAAATCGCGATACGATTCAATCCACTTTCTATACGTATCCCAAATAATGGTTTCCGATGTAGGACGAACGATTAATTCTTCCTCTAACTTCGCATCTGGGTCTACTTCAATTGTTTTTCCGTCTTCTGCCGTTTTTAAACGGTAATGAGTCACTACTGCACATTCTTTTGCAAATCCATCCACGTGACTTGCCTCTTTACTAAAATAAGACTTGGGGATGAATAAGGGGAAATACGCGTTTTGATGTCCAGTTTCTTTGAACTTCTTGTCTAACTCTGCTTGCATTTTCTCCCAAATCGCATAGCCATATGGTTTAATAACCATACATCCTCGAACTCCCGAATTTTCGGCCAAATCAGCTTTTACAACAAGCTCATTGTACCATTTCGAATAGTCCTCACTTCTCTTAGTAATATTCTTGCTCATTTTTAATATATTAGCAGTTAAGTTGTTTAACTCTTAATTAACTATAATAATTCCACAAAAGTAACTAAATTTGTTTTTAACAACAATTAAAATACCATCGAAAATGACTACAATTCTTCAATTAACACGAAAGATGAGAAGAATCAGCCTTTTCTTACTTCTAGGAGGATTCGGGATTTCTTGTGGCTCTTATCAGAATGCGTCTTACAATCAAGATGGCATTTATGGTCAACGCACACAAGTCGATCCCTATACAGGTAATAATTCAGCTAATTACTACGAAAATTACTTCGCATCACTCAATCAGGATATGGACTATTTTACGGATGTAAATGCCTACAATTCGCCTGTAAATGACAGTATACTTAATAATCAACCGAATAGAGCTGTTAGTTATGGTTCATGGGGAACAGAACCTACAAGTATTCAGATCAACTATTACGACAACGGTTTCAGACCTTATTGGGGCTATGGCTATTATGATCCATTCTACGATCCGTATTACTACGGCGGTGGTTGGGGATTAAGCTTTGGTTTTGGATTTGGCTGGGGCGGTTATTATAGACCTTGGCACCACTACTATGGTGGTTATCCTTACTATGGTGGTGGATACTACTATCCTTACTACACAAGACCTTATTACGCACATTATGCGACTGGATCGAGATCGTCTTACAGTAGTAATTCAAGATCGTCTTACAATGGAAACAGTGTGAGAAATGCGAACTACTACTCGAGATCAAACGGTTCAAATGCCACTTCTAATTCGAATAGCTACTATTCGAGATCTACCTATCAAGGAACTCGTCCTACTTCTACAGGAAGTAACAGTTACTATTCCCGTGGCAACTCAGGTAGTACAACGAATGGAAGTTACTACAACAGTAGCAGACCAAGCTCATCAAACAACTACTATAGTCGATCCAACTCATCGAGTAATTACAACCGCGGAAATTCGTCAGGTACTTATAGTCGTTCGAACTCTTCAGGCAGCAATTATAGTCGATCAAACTCTTCGGGTAGTAGCTATAGTCGATCAAGTTCTTCAGGTAGCAACTATAGTCGATCAAGTTCTTCGGGTAGTTCAAGAAGTAGCTATAGTGGTGGAGGTGGAAGCAGCCGCAGCAGTAGTAGCTCTCGCAGTAGATAATTCTCTTAACTTATTTGAAACACATTATGTATATAAATAAATTTATTCTTGGAATAGGTGCATCTCTTCTAACAATAGGAGCCATACAAGCACAAGAAAATAATCCGTTAGACATTTCGAGATATTCTGATTCAGACATGAATGGTACAGCTCGATTCCGAGGGATGAGCGGTGCCTTTGGAGCTGTTGGAGGGGATTTATCTGCCTTAAAAATCAACCCAGCAGGAGGTGCAATTTTCAACTATAACCAAGCTACTTTTAGTTTATCCGTTGTCAATAAAAACAATAAAGTAGACTACATGAACCAAACCCAGTCTAAAAACTATACAGGGGTCGAAGTGGGACAAGTAGGTGCTATTTTCGTTTTTAACTCCAATAGTCCTTCTGCTTTTATGAAGAAATTCACGGTTGGATTTAACTATGAAAGCACAAAGAACTTAAACAACGATTATAATATGCTAGGAACAGGCCAAGGTACCTCACTTGGCGAATATTTTTACCAAGCTGCTGCTGCTAATAAAATCCCACATGCTATTCTAAACAGTAGTAATATTCATCAAGGTTATATGGATGCAGGATACTACGAGGGCTTCGCAGGCCAACAAGCGTTTTTAGGGTATGAAGGCTTTATCATCAATCCAGGAGAGAAAGACGGCGAATATACGCGTAACTACGGGAAGAACACCGACATCTATACACAAGGTAAATACGTAAGTTCAAGTGGTCACAACAGTAAATTCTCAGGCAACTTCTCTGCGCAACTAGGCGATCGCATATTTGTAGGAGGTAACTTGAATTTACACGTTTATGATTATACCCAAACTTCCCATGCAGTCGAACGAAATCATTCGAACTTGGATAAAGACATGATTGAGAGTATAGAGTTTTCCAACTACCTTTACACCTATGGTACTGGGTTCTCTCTTAACTTAGGGGTAATCGGACAGGTAACTGATCAATTGAGAGCTGGGGTAGCTTATGAATCACCTACCTGGTATAACTTACATGATGAATTGACACAAGGTGTACAAACCATGCGTTTTAACAATAAAGATGGACGCTCTATTTACCCTGATGTTGTTAATATTTACGAGCGTTACAAACTAAAAACACCGGCGAAATATACAGGAAGTTTGGCTTATATTTTCAATCAACGTGGATTAATCAGTGTAGATTACGGAATTAGAGATCACAAAGGTTCTACATTTAGACCTAAAAACGATCATACCTATAGTGCGTTGAATGAGTTTTATACAGCAGAAATGAAAGTAGCAAGTGAATTGCGTATTGGGGCAGAATATCGCGTAAAACAAGTTAGTTTTAGAGCAGGATATCGCTATGAAGAAAGCCCATATAAAAACATTAAATACTCTGGAGACCTCAACAGTTTCTCTGCCGGTATTGGGTATGAATTTGGCAATTCAAGATTGGATTTCGCCTATTCCCACTCTGCACGTGATTACAAAACAAGCCTCTTAGATTTGACAGTGAATAACCTCTATGACAACGGAACTTGGAAGATGAAAGAAAACTGGTTTAGTTTATCGTACAACATTAGTTTCTAATTAGATTAGAATTTTTAATACTATTAATCTCTTTAAGGATAAACTCTTAAAGAGATTTTTTTATTGTATTTTTGCATCAAATTTTAGAAACTAAAAAATTCAATCGAATGAAAGCCTTTTTAAAAATTATTGCTAGCGTATGCTTATTGGCAACTACAGTAGGATTTGCACAAGAGACAACCACTACGCCTTTGCGTTATACAGCCTCAAATAAAGGTAAATTTTATATATACTGGGGAGGAAATAGAGGATATTACACCAATTCAGACATCCGATTTAGAGGAGAAAACTACGACTTTACAATCAAAGATGTAAAAGCAGATGACAAACCAAAAGGATGGCACGTAGATTATATCAATCCCGGGCGTATGACGATTCCACAAACGAACTTGAGAATTGGATACTTTATTACCGATAAGTACAACATTTCCATTGGAGTAGATCATATGAAATATGTGATGCGTCAAAACCAAACGGTTAACTATACAGGAGAATACTATGGACAAGGAACCTATGGAGAGCAAGTTCCAGGACATCCTGACCAAGTACTATTAACAGAAGAGTTTTTGAAATTTGAACATACTGACGGGTTAAACTACTTAAACGTAGAGGTAAATCGCGTCGATGATATTTCCAAATTATTCAACATCTACAACACAGATAAAATTCAAATCAACGTAACAGAAGGTCTTGGTTTTGGTATTATCTACCCTAAAACAAATACAACCCTTTTAGGAAAAGAACGATACGATGAATTCCACGTGTCTGGATTAGGTTTCTCTGCAAAAGCGGGGTTAAACGTTACGTTCTTCAAACACTTCTTTGTTCAAGCAGAATTAAAAGGAGGATTTATCGATATGTATGATGTTCGCACAACAGCAAGTAAAAAAGACAAAGCTTTTCACAACTTCTGGTTTGGTGAAACAGTAATAGCATTTGGAGGTATTTTTAAATTGTAATACCACCCAAACAATCAAAATAACAAAGTGATAATCGTTCTGAGATTATCACTTTTTTTTGGTTCTACCACTTTTTTTCACCTGCTACTAAAACGGAATCATTTTAGATTACCACAACAGTTCTTATAATTCTCAAAAAGCTTCATCGCTATAAAGAAAAAAAATGTACTTTTGCAGTCCAATTTTTTTCAAACAAATGAGAACTAAATCTTTAAAAAAGAACAAGATAAACGTTGTAACATTGGGTTGTTCTAAAAACCTTTACGACAGTGAAGTGTTAATGGGACAATTAAAAGCTAGTGGTAAAGACGTTACGCATGAAGCAACGAATGACGAAGCAAATATTATTGTCATCAACACCTGTGGTTTTATTAACAATGCCAAAGCCGAATCGGTTAATACGATATTGGAATACGTAGATAAAAAAGAGCAAGGTATTGTAGACAAAGTATTCGTAACAGGTTGTTTATCTGAACGATACAAGCCAGATTTAGAAGCAGAAATCCCCAATGTAGATCAATACTTTGGAACAACGGATTTACCTCTTTTATTAAAAGCATTAGGTGCAGATTATAGACACGAACTTTTAGGTGAGCGTTTAACAACCACACCTAAAAACTATGCGTATTTGAAAATTGCAGAAGGATGTGACCGTCCTTGTAGCTTCTGTGCTATTCCAATCATGCGTGGAAAACACATCTCGCAACCTATTGAAAAATTGGTAAAAGAAGCTGAAGGTTTAGCTAAAAATGGCGTAAAAGAATTAATTCTGATCGCCCAAGATTTAACCTATTACGGATTAGACTTGTACAAAAAGAGAAACCTGGCAGAATTACTTGAAAATCTAACTAAAGTCGAAGGTATCGAATGGATTCGCTTACACTATGCTTTCCCTACAGGGTTTCCTATGGATGTATTAGAATTGATGAAGCGCGAGCCTAAAATCTGCAATTACATTGATATTCCCCTACAACATATTTCGGATAATATCTTGAAATCGATGCGACGTGGTACTACACAGGCAAAAACAACAAAATTGTTGAACGATTTCAGAGCAGCAGTTCCAGGAATGGCCATCCGAACAACTTTAATCGTTGGATATCCAGGAGAAACCGAAGAAGATTTCCAAATCCTAAAAAATTGGGTACAAGAAATGCGTTTTGAACGTTTGGGTTGTTTTACCTATTCTCATGAAGAAAATACACACGCTCATTCACTAGAAGACGATGTTCCACAAGAGGTAAAACAAGCACGAGCTAATGAGATTATGGAAGTGCAAGCACAAATCTCTTGGGAATTAAATCAAGAAAAAATTGGAAATACTTACCGTTGTATTATTGATAGAAAAGAAGGAAACCACTTCATTGGCCGTTCGGAGTTTGATAGCCCAGATGTAGACAACGAAGTTCTAATTGATGCTACTAAACACTACCTAAAAATTGGAGAATTTGCCAATATCACCATTGATGAAGCAACAGAGTTCGATTTGTACGGAAGTCCAGAAAATAAATAAAAAAACGCTGCCTTTTCAGGTAGCGTTTTTTTTATGGAGATGGGAGATAGTGAGTGGCCAAAATAAAATATAACCTTAATGAGATAAACCACACAAAAAGCAAAGAACAAAGAACAAACCACAAAAAACAAAGAGCAAAGAACAACTTGGGGGTTCTACAAAATAGTTTTAAGTTTAGAAAAAATATAGGATCATGATAAAACATACGATTACGCTTCTAACCTTAACGCTGACATCGATGTTGTGGGGGCAACAACGTGTTCATTTTACTTCTACCCCTTCGTTAAGTCCCGATGGAGCTACTGCTTACTTTAGTTTTGATAGTGATATTTGGCAAGTGTCAACACAAGGTGGAGAAGCGGTCCGTTTGACTGCCTTACCGGGAAATGAAACCAACCCCCGCGTATCACCCAATGGCAAATGGCTAGCTTTTAGTTCCGATCAATATGGCAATAAAGATATTTTCATTATGCCTTTGACAGGAGGACCTATTCGACAACTCACCTATCATCAAGCAACAGATGAAATGGAAAGCTGGAGTTGGGATAGCGAAACGCTCTACTTTACTAGTAATGCCTATAACAATTATGCTTCTTTCAAAATAAGTAAAGACGGTGGTACACCTACTCCACTATTTACAAACTACTTCAATAATACAAATGGATTAGTAGAAACTCCTACGGGAGAATACTTATTTACAAATTCAACAGAAAGTGCCAATCAGGTGACGCGTAAACGTTACAAAGGAGAGAATAATCCCGATATTTTGGGTTATAATCCAACGACACAAGCCTTTAAACAATATACCGATTACAACGGAAAAGACTTTAATGCCACAGTAGATCGCCAAGGTAAAATCTATTTTATTTCAGACGAAAACAACGGACACTATAACCTTTACACCTTCAAAAATGGGGTAAAAACAGCTTTAACAGCGTTTGATTCTTCGATTAAAAAACCCTTTGTATCCGCAGATGGAAGCAAAGTAATCTTTGAAAAAGATTATCAATTGATGGTATTTGATACCCAAACCACTCAAATCCGCCCACTTGACATCACATTAAACACCAATGCTGTTCTTACTAAGGAACAAACCTTTACTGTAGCAGACAACATCAGTTTCTTTTCGATTTCACCCGATGGAAAAAAGCTTGCTTTTATCAGTAGAGGAATTGTTTTTGTATCAGATATTGAAGGGAAATTTGTACAACCCATCACCGATGGTACAGAACGTGCGATGGAAGTTCAATGGCTTAAAGACAATGAAACGCTTATCTTTAGTCAAACCTATAAAGGGTATCAAAACTGGTTTACCCTTACTGCCAACGGCAAAGCAAAAGCAAAGCAGCTTACTTTTGATGCGCGAAATAATCGTGATCTAACGTTGAATGCAACGTTAACGCAAGCCGTCTACAGTAGCGGACGAGATGAAATCCGCTTACTTGATTTGAATACTTTGAGCACTGAAACGATTATCAAAGATGAAATATGGGCGTTCCAAAGTGCCCCACCTTCCTTTTCACCTGATGGTGCTTATGTGCTTTTTACGGCAAAACGCAACTTTGAAGATGATATTTTTCTTTACAACATCAAGAAAAAAGAAACGCTAAATTTAACTAATACTGGAGTTTCTGAAACGAATCCCACTTGGTCACCTTCTGGTAAATACATTTATTTTACCAGTGATCGCCTAAATCCTTCCTATCCTATGGGGATGCAAAATGCAAGTATTTATCGCCTTGCTTTAGATTGGTATGCTGATCCTTTCAAATCCGATCAATTTGATCAATTGTTTACGGAGATTAAAGAAGAAGAAAAAGAGAAAAGCAAGAATAAAAAAGATCAAAAAACAACATCAACACCTGTAGTTCAAATCAATACACAAGACCTACTGGAGCGCATAGAATTGGTCAGTGACAGATTTGGCAATCAACTAAGTCCAACTGTTTTTAAAGCGGATAAAAAAGAATACATTTATTACACCTCCAATCAAGAGAATGGAAAATATACGTTGTACCGAAAAATATATGAGCCTTTCGAAAAAGACAAAACAGAAAAGGTCTTTGATCAGTCCATGAGTTCACTACTTCGCAAAGACAAAAACATCTATGCATTAAGTGGTCATAACATCTACAAATTTGCCTTAGATAAAGGTACGCCAGAAAAGATTACTATCACCTATTCCTTTACTAAGAATCTTGCGGAAGAATTCAATCAAATGTTTGAAGAAACTTGGGCTGGTGTGGAAGAAAACTTTTATGACGAAACATTTCACGGGTTGGACTGGAAGAAAACCAAAGATTATTTTGCCTCTTTTGTTCCCTATGTAAACAATAGAAATGACCTTCGTATTTTACTCAATGATATGTTGGGTGAATTGGGATCTTCACATTTGGGTTTCACCTCAACAGGAGAAGAAGAAAAAACGAGACTGCAATACAATACGGTAGAGACGGGACTACTATTCTCTGAGGCTAATCCATTTGAAGTAGCGCGTATTTTACGCAAATCACCCGCTGCAACCAAAGCGATATCTCTACAAAAAGGAGATATCCTAACACATGTAAACGGAAACAAAGTCGATACGAAACACAACCGCGATGATTACTTTACGTTTGCCCATACACAGGAGGAAATTGAGCTGATCTTTTTGCGTGGTGCGAAAGAAATTAGCGTTAAACTACACCCAATTTCTTTTACTGCACAAAAAAACCTCTTGTACGATGAATGGATTCACCACAACAAAAAACGCGTAAACGAATGGAGTGATAATCGAATTGCCTATAGCTACATGAAAAACATGGGATCAACAGAATTGGAGCAATTCTTATTGGATATGGTGGAACAAGAGCATCACAAAGAAGGAGTTATTTTAGACCTTCGTTTTAATACGGGAGGAAATGTACACGATAAAGTATTAAACTTCTTAGCACAACGCCCTTACCTCCAATGGAAGTATAGAGAAGGTAAACTAACCATGCAAAGCAATTTTAGTCCAAGTGGAAAACCAATTGTATTGCTCATTAACGAGTTTTCACTAAGCGATGCCGAAATGACGGCTGCTGGTTTCAAAGCCTTAAAATTGGGTAAAATCATTGGACAAGAAACCTATCGTTGGATCATTTTCACCTCAGGTAAATCCTTAGTCGATAACTCTTTTTATCGCCTACCCTCTTGGGGGACCTATACATTAGAAGGAGATAATCTCGAAAAAACAGGAGTTGCTCCTGATATTTATGTTAAAAATACCTTTATGCACCGCTTACTTGATGAAGATCCTCAGTTAGAACGCGCTGTAAAAGAGATACTCAACGATTTACACTAACAAATAAATAAGTAAGGCGAACTTTTTTCTAAAAAAGTTCGCTTTTTTATTCAATTGTCACTACCTTAAACCTAAAGTTTTGATTTATTCCTATGGAAAGACTTTGCCTTTTAGTTACAGTATGATAATGTGTAGGTAATCACTTTCCTGTATAATTTATTCACTTTTGCTTTTCACTAATCAATACCTTGAATATGAAATTAAGCTTGCCTTTTTTATCCTTACTCTGTACCGTAATCACCTCAACAACCATTGCTCAAGAATCAAAAACGTTGCGCATTGGACATCGAGGTGCCATGGGGCATATTACCGAAAATACAGTTGAATCAGTTGTAAAAGCCATTGATTTGCATTGTGATATGATTGAGATTGATGTGTACAAGATAAAAAGTGGAGAACTTGTTGTTTTTCACGATGATACTCTCGATCGAGTAACCAATGCTAAAGGCGATATTGAGAGCTATACACTAGATGAATTAGAAGATGTTTTAGTTGGAGGCAAATATAAAATCCCAACCTTAGAAGAAGTTATTGATGTTATAGGACGAAAATCCGTACTGAATATTGAATTAAAAGGAAGTAATACTGCAGTAGACACCCATCGAATCATTCTCAACTTCATAGATAGAGGTTGGACGTATACAGATTTCATTCTTTCCAGTTTTAAATGGGATGAATTGAAAATTGCCTATGATCTCGATGCATCCCTTCCCCTAGCTGTGTTAACGGAAAAGAAGCCTGAAGATGCCATTGAATTTGCTTTGAGTATCCAAGCGAAAGCCATTAATCCGTATCACAAAATGCTCAACGAAGAGAATACGGCTTTAATTAAAAAAGAGAAACTAAAAATCTACCCTTGGACGGTCAATCATCTCAAAGATATTGAGCGCATGAAAAAACTGAAGGTAGATGGAATCATTACTAATTTTCCTGAACGAATTTAATAACGAAGTTTTTATACAAAAAAAGGCAGTTGGGTTTTCACCCAATTGCCTTTTTTTGTAGTTATAAAGAGCTGAAATCTGACAGTCAACTAAGTTATCTCTACTTCAAATACTCAAAAAAGCTTGTAAATTCTTGTAAGAAAAGTACCCATAAAATAATAACAATTGTTCCGACAAAAGCACCAAACATTCCACCTAATCGAAAATCTTTTTGTTTGAGCATTCCCGTACCGAAAACAATAGCATTGGGTGGTGTAGAAACAGGTAAAAACAATCCACATGAAGCACAAAGTCCCACAACGAGTCCTACAGGTAATAATTGATCTACTGGTAATACAATAGCCGCAATATTGATTAAAATCGTAGCCGTTGCTGTACTGCTCATGATATTAGAAAACAAAACCGTAATTACTGCAAACACAATCATCATCACCACAACATTAAACTCGGCACCTTCTAAAAACTGCGAATAGTAAGGCGCTAATAACTCTTTGATTGCGATACCCAATGACAATCCTCCAGCAACTAGCATTAACGTATCCCAAGGCAGTTTTCGAACATCTTCTGCAGTAATGATTCCCAACATAGGCAAGAACATAATAGGCACCATAGCTGCTCCAGCAGTCGGAATATGATATTTCGTTCCAAACATCCACATACCAACAGTTACAACTAGAATGATTATAACAGCCAGACGCTGTAAACGTAAACTGTTCGTCATTTCTAGCGCCTTATTAACAAAGGAAACATCGAGTCCTTCGACTTTAGACGTGTATTTTTTCACCACTGCCCACCAAAATCCAGCTAACAGAATCACGGCGGGAACGAGTCCTAAAAACAGCCATTGTGTAAAATTTACGGAATAGCCTTTCGTTTTTAAAACATCGACAACGATTAAGTTAGGCGGTGTAGAAACCATACTGATCATCCCCGCAAAAGTTGCTGCAGCAGGAATACTAATCAGAATAGCTTTCGACATAGGCGAGTCTTTTCCTTCTCTTTCAATTAACGGCATTACCGAAGCTAAAATCATCGCTGCTGTTGCCGTATTAGATATAATAAGAGATAATACAGAGGTCACTATAATAATCCCCAGTACTAATTTATTGGGATTTGAACCAAATATGGCAATAGTCTTTTTAAATAAGGACAAGTCTAAATTTGTCTTTCGCATACCCTCACTGAGGAAAAATCCCCCTAAGAAGATCCAAATTACACTATCTGACCATGTAGAAGAAATTTCTTGAGGCGAAATCGTAGCTCCTTCTATATTTCCCATGGTATAGACCAAAAAACCGATGATCATAATCCCCACTGCAAAAGGCGGAATGGCCTCAGTTGCCCACAATAAAATAGAAAATATCAGAATAAAAAAGGTATATTTTTGCGCTTCAGAAAAAACATCTGGTGTCAAAAAACAAGTACCTAAAAAGGCAATTGCCAAAGAAAAGAAGAAAATACCAACACGTGTTTTGATATTCCACACATTCCAAGAAGCCTCAATCAACAATTCACTATAAAAGCGAATACCTGTTCGTATTTTACGAATCTGGTCAAAATAATCAAATTCCATAGCTATCAATTTACCCCACAAAGCTACGAAATAACTAACTGAAATTTATTTTAACAATTATATAAAAAATTACCTTCCTATTTCTCTTAAATCCTCCTATAATTACCATAAACAAATCCAATACAAAAAGGAAAGTCTGTATTGACTTTCCTTTTTGTATTGGAGCTTGACCTTATAAGCGGTCCTTTTCTGACATGTCTACTTGCCTATTATTGTGCTTTACTTTCTGATTGCCAAAATTATAGCTTATCCCAATTCCGATCCCTTGGGTATCCATATAATCTTTGAAATAATTGTATTGATTCGCATATTGCGTTTTAATTACCTGTCTATCGCTTCCAAAAATATTGTAGACGTATAAATTAGCAGTCCATTTTTTTTGATTGAATGTTCGACTCATAATAAAATCTGTGCGTTGATACCCGCTAATTGTAAAAGATCCCTGTACAGTAGGGGTATAAAAATTATACGTCAACATGGCTTTCCAGTTGTTGTCTTTATCCAAATTTACGGTCGTTGTCCCTCGTCCGCCAAAAATAAAGGCATCATTTTTATGTATGCGTTGATCTACGCCATAAAAATAATCCTCTTGATGCTGGAGGTATAAAAACGTATTTACAGACCAACGGGGTAAAATTTGATAGGAGTAATTTACAATCATACCCGCTAATTGTCTTTTGTCAATATTCGTATAATGATAAATCAACATATTGGTTTCATCTTCTTGATAGGAGATTTCCATTGACGGATTACGCTCTCGGTTGTAAAAAAACTCTACATTCAACTCATTAAAGGCGTAGTTCAAACTAAAATTATGACTAATTTCTGCTTTCAAATCAGCATCTCCCTGGAAATACGAGAACAAATTATAGTAGCTCTTTGCGGGATTCATCCAAGAATAAGAAGGTCGGTCAATTCGCTTGCTATAGGAAAAACTCAATTGCTGTTGATCCGTGAGATCGTATTTCAAATAAGCCGTAGGAAACACCTTGAAATACGATTGATCCTTACTTCCTATGCCTGTGCTTCGGGTTTGAATTCCTGTATATTCTCCTCTAACACCTACTTTTGCTTGCCACTTCTTCCATTGTTTGGTATACGAAGCATACCCCGCCCAATTGATTTCCTGATAATCATAAGTATTGCTTTTTTCCGCATTGTAGTGAGTCATTCCTTCTTGTTGATCAAAAAAATCCAACAAATAAGAAGCTTTCACTATACTGTATTTGCCTCCTACTTCAACTTTTGAATGTTCGTTATCTACGGAATAATCGAGTCCGGAAACGGCTAATCGCGTACGTTGGTTGTTGTCTGTAGCAAAGAATTGCTCTGATCGTGGCTGATCTTTAAAATTTAGTTTGGTCAATACCGCTTGATCCTCCTTTTGATTTTCATAGGTAAAATAAGAGGACCACAATAATTTTCGCGAAGGATTAAACATTTTTTCAACCAGAAAATAACCAGTATAGGTATCCATATGGGCTTGTCTATTGTTAAAAGTGGTATAGGTAGATTCTACAATATCTTGTGGATTATAAATCGAAGTAGGGATGGCATAACGCCCTTTGCTACGTTCATTGATGTAACCATCCCCTCCCATAGTAAACGTCAAAGTGCTATCAATTTTCACATCCATTTCAACACCAAAATTATGTTGTCCTTTGATGTGATTTTTACGCGTCATCACACTGCTCCATCGTTCGCCATTTTGATAATAAACATTATCTTCATTGTATCGCACACCTGTTCCATTTCCAAACGAATAATTCCCTGATACATTAATTTTTTCTCCTGAATACATCTGTTGTGTAGCGATAGTATTCATTGCATAAGTCGTTTGTTTGAATCGATTAGATAAGCTTCCCTTATATCCAAGTAAATTATTTTTTTTTAGCTTAATATTGAGTACAGCATTTCCTTGTGCTTCATATTTAGCAGGGGGATTAGTGATTACTTCAACTGCCTCTACTTGGGTGCCTTCGGTTGCTTCTAACATTGTTTTCAATTGTTCCCCTGTCAACATAACTTTGCGATCATTGATCGTAACCAAAATACTTTGACTCCCTCTGATACTCAGATTATCTCCTGTTGCATTGATTCCTGGTGTTTGTTTAACAATATCCCACGCATTTGAGGTGGCCAAAGGCGTATCCTGTACATTAAAAACTAGACGATCAATTTCGCGTTTAATCGTTGGACGTTTTGCTTGAACCACTACTTCATCTAAAAGAACGGAATCTTCAACCAATGTCAGAACAGAAGGAATCCCCTCATTCACAACAATCACTTGAGATCGATATCCGATGTATTGAAACGTTATTGTACTAAATTTCTCATTTGAATCAATTTGATATTCTCCTTGTTCATTCGTGTAAAACGAAGAGACAACCGTTCCATTTTCATCTTGTAGCACAACCGTTACAAACGGCAATCCTTCTTGTTTTTCACCTATCACTCTTCCCGTTGCAGTAAAATCTGTTGTTTGTGCCTGTACTAAAACAGTCATCAACAATAAAATCAACATAATAATTAGACGTACCATACTTTTCCTTATTTGAAGCAAAGGTGTTATAAAGTAAATTTGAAACGGGTTAACGAACGGTTAATGAACGGTTAACGCAAAATACAACGAGTAATATCCATTAATTTAAGCTAATTTTGCACCTATGAAGTATTCAAAGCCAAAGTATTATCTCATTGCCTTTAGTGTATTCTATCTTCTTTTGATTGGGATAATGACGTTCTATTTTCTTCAAGTACTCGCATTAAAAAAGAAAGAAATTAACACGATTGCTCACAACAAATTAGACGCGTTGGAAAGCGTGCTTGCTTTTGATAAAAAAGCAAAGAAAAAAGACAATGTACTGTATCAAGCTGTTATAGATTTACTGTACAAAAAGGCAACTGTAGCAGAAATTAAAGCTAAGAATGAAGATTTTTTCTACCAAACAAATCTCGATGCTTCTCAAAAAATAGATAGTGCTTTTCAAAACTTGGGATATGAAGTGGCCTATCGCGTAGACTTGACTCATGTAATTCTCAATACAACCAAAGAAAATGTATTACCAGAACCAGTAACCATTTTAGAAACACAGAAAAAAATAACGGAAGCTAGCCGTATTAACACATCTCAATGGGAAGTAGAAGAATCGAGCAAGCATACAAATGAGGAAGACTGTGCAGATTGCCCTGAAGACTACAACAATCATTTTACGGTTAATCAAGAAAAATACATTCAAGTACTCAATTTTTACAGCG
This sequence comes from Myroides sp. C15-4, assembly GCF_050522745.1. Classification (NCBI taxonomy): domain Bacteria; kingdom Pseudomonadati; phylum Bacteroidota; class Flavobacteriia; order Flavobacteriales; family Flavobacteriaceae; genus Myroides; species Myroides sp. C15-4. Next base: position 16,111 of record NZ_JBMVQX010000046.1, read on the forward strand.
TAGCCTTCCGCGATTTATTTCCACTACTAATGGGTTCTTTTCTCATTTGTACGTTTATTTTGGTTTTGTATTTTATTACTTATAAGACCATCAAAAAGAAAGAACAAGAAGTGTTGACCCTACACAATATGGTAGACAATGTATCCCATGAATTCAAATTGCCCATTGCAACGCTGAAATACGGTTGTAATAACCTGCAACAGGAATACAACTCCCCTACGGTAGAATTGATTCAACGTCAATTGAGCCGTTTAGAACGCTTACAAAATCAATTAGGAGGCTTTGTGTCGTTTACAGATCAAATGTTTTGTAAGCACCATCTAACGCAACTTATCGCTGACTTAGAGCCCAAAAATCCCAATATTCAATTTACAGTACATTGGGAAGTAGCTGACGTATTAGATTTCCCTCAAACAGAAATAGAAACAATCTTGTTGAATCTCATCGAAAATGGAATAAAATACGGAGGTACAACAATTAGTTGCACAGTAAAAAACGAAAAAAATCAGCTCTGTATTCAAGTTTCTGATAATGGTATAGGGATTGAAAAAGGAGAGCAAAATCTTATTTTTCGCAAATTTTATCGCATCAGACAACACAACATACACAATACCTTAGGCTTGGGAATTGGTTTGTATCAAGTCAAACAAATTGTCACAAATCGAAAAGGCAGTATTCACTTAACAAGTAAACTAACGGACGGAACTACTTTCACAATTCTTTTACCTTATGTATAACATTCTCCTCGTTGAAGATGACCTTGATTATGGCACTGTAGTCAAACAGTATTTAGAATTCAGTGGCTTTCAGGTCACATGGACACCGCGTGCAGCAGAAGTAAATACGCTAATTATACAACAAGCTTTTGATCTGGCTATTTTAGATATTATGCTACCCGTTAAAGATGGGTTTACGTTGGCAAAAGAGATTCATCAGAACCACCCACAAATTCCCTTTCTTTTTCTAACGGCTAAAAATCAAAATATCGATCGTTTATTAGGTTTAAAGTTAGGTGCTGCGGATTATATTTCAAAAACATGCGATCCAGAGGAGTTAAAACTGCGTATTGACAATATTCTTCGCTATACACAAACGAAGACCTATCAAACCTATCAGCTGGGAATTTTTACATTTACGCCCAATCTGTTGCGTTTAGAGCATACAAAAAAAAAATATCAATTAACGGAACGCGAAAGAGATTTGCTTTTACTTTTCATTCAACATGATCGATCTATTCTAGAACGAGAAGTCATTCTAAATCAACTGTGGCAATCTGCTGATTATTTTAGTGGGCGAAGTTTGGACGTTTTTGTCACGCGTTTACGCAAGTATTTATCTGATGATGATGCGATCCAGATTAACAGCATCCGTGGTGTAGGGTTCAAAGTTGATTTAGCCCGTCAAACACCTCAATCATAAATAAACTGTTGTAAAAAGTCTGCTTTGAGTATCTCTTTATTTTGAATTTGCTCTAGTGCTTGTTGGCTTTCAATTTTCCATTTTTCCTCCTGTGTTTGCTTATATAATTCATAGGTGGTAAGGGCATAATTAGCAAGGTAATCCGAAGTTGTGCCAAAGTGTGCTTTGCTCTTTTCGAAAAACTCAATCGCCTTATCGTATTGCGTATTCATTCGCAAGAGAATCGCCTTAATCAGATAAATCTCTTGCTCTCTTTCTAGAGTTAAACCTCCCGTGCTTTTGTATTTTGCCAATGTGCGATCCGTATTTACCAATCCCTCTACAAGATCACCAATTGATGTTGCCGTTAAACTCAATCCGTAATATCCCTCAGGACGATCAGGAAAATACTGCTTAATTTCTTGGTATTTTTTTCGCGCTAACCCCACATTACCCACGCGCAATGCTGATTCCGCTAAGGCGATTTTAAAAGGCATCTGAGGTTGAGTCGCTAGACTATCTGCATAGTAGAGATAGGTATAAGCAGCATCGTCTTTGTCTTGTTTGGTCAAAGCGACTCCTGTATAGTAGTAGGCATCGCATAAAGTTTTATCCTGTTGGATAATCTGGAAAAATATTCGGCCTGCTGTATTATAATACGTTGTTTTTTGCAAAGCAGAAAAACCCGTTTCATACAACGTTATAATTTCTTTATTGTCTGTTGGACAGGCTAATTCTTCAATTGAATAAGACACATCTACTTGTGCCAAACAGGGTATTCCCCCTCCCAGTATCCCTGCAAGAAATAAAAATTTATACCCCTTAAACTTCATAAACCAATGGCGTTTCTATTGTAGCATCGGTATACTGGCGTTGTGCCTGCTCTTGTATCCGATCCGTAAATAATACTCCATTGAGATGATCGTATTCATGTTGCATAATTACAGCAGTATATCCTTCAACAACTTCTTGGTATTGATTGCCTTCTAAATCAAAATAAAGAATCTGAATTGCTAAACTTCGGTATACCTTATCATAGCGATCTTCAATAGACAAACAGCCCTCTTCCCCCTGCTGCAACAAAGAAGAATACCAAACAATTTGAGGATTAATAAAAAATTCGAAAGGCTCATTCGCCTTATCAAAACGCTTGACTAAAAATAAATTGCGATTTAAACCCACCTGAGGAGCAGCTATACCAACACCTGCACGATCACCATCAGTAACCGTTTTATATAGGCGTGCAATCAATAGCTGTACGTTAGGATCTTGTGGATTAATTTCACTACAATTCGCTTGAAGTACACGCAACTCCTCAGGCACTGTATTTTGGTACACATATAGAGGGCCTGCCGAATCGCCTTGTGAAAGTATGGTTAATTCTTCTGCTGTTAATAATGGGATGGTTATCATAGGTTTCTATTTCAAAATCAAAAAGTAAAAGTACTATTTCTCTCGTTAGCAAAAAAAATAAAAGCCAGAGATTAATCTCTAGCTTTTATTTTTATGCCGCTGGTTCAGCTATATTTTCATTAGCAACAGGGGTTGTTGTTTCTGTTTCCTCTTCTACTCTAGTTCCTTCCTCTGGTGTTATTCCATTTTCAATTCCTCCTTCTGGTTGTTCATCCTCATCATCGTCATCATCGTCTGTTGGTCTTCCCAATACTTCACTGGGTTTATAACGTCCTAATTTAATTTTAAAATCCTCAGAATTCCCTTGAATTTTCATTGGAATACCAATAATTCCCATAGGAGGTAAGCCTAATCGCAATCCGATATTCATTTCTCCATCCAAACTGACTTGTCCTTCAAATCTCGGTCTAAACCCAGCCATTTTCATACGCGTACGCTCAATGGTCATTACATTATCCTTGATCGTCGTTTTGATTTCAACGTCTTTTGCTTTGCCTTCTTCTAGTGACTTCGTATTTGTTTCTTTGGCAATGGCACCAAGTAGATTAAATCCTTTAAATTCAATATTCTCCAGCGTTAAAGATCCACCTCCAACTAAAGAGCGGAAAACGGGAAACATATTCTTATCTAAATCTCCTTTTAGTTGATAATCCAATGAAACCTGTCCATGAGCATCTTTGGCCATACTCACCATTTCTCTAAATAGCGTAATTTCTTTATACGCACGTTGAATATCAAAATCCGACGCTTGAATAGCATAGTCAAATTTCGCTTTTCTAAATCCTGTAGGCTCATAGGTCCCTATCATACTTACTTTGGTTCCTATCAAACCAAAATTAGTTTTCTGAAGATCAATTTTTCCTGCATTAACGGCTAAACTACCTGTAAAATCCTCTACGTTATATTCAGAATATTTGATTTTTTGAGCCGTAGCATCAAAGAGAATATTTAAATTTTTAGGCACTTGAACAACACCAGTTCCTGAAGAGGAAACTGTTGCTGTTTTAGTAGCTGATCCTTTTGAATCGAACATCATGAATTCATCTACATTAAAATACGGACTTTCAAAGGTAAATTTTCCTTTCAGTGTATCCTCTTTCAGCATGTAATCTATAACATTTGTCAAATACCCTTTCATGTTAATTTCCGATGTTCCATACGTCGCTACAAATTTTTCAAAGCCCATTTTTTCTTTAAAAAACCGGAATACTCCTTTCTTAATATGCAAAGGATAAGGGAACATATCAGAGTGAATTCTAATGTTGTCTACCTCGAATTTCCCTCCATTTTTCAACTTGTCAAAATCGCCTTTTAAAGCATCACTTTGCAATCCTTTCAAGAATAAACTCGTAATAATTCTACCGTGAACATCAATACCGTCTATTTTAAATATCTTGTAAATATCCCCAATATTAATGGTTCCCTTGGATGTAATATTATAGTTTAAATTATTTAGATTGTATAAGCTCGCGGCCAATTGGAATGGCTCTTTTGCAATTTTAAAGTTAATAGGCAAGACCTCTATTGAAAGATCATTGATTGAACCCCGTGAGCTCTTAATGATCGTATGAATTTGAATATCCTCAATTGGCAATTCTGGCAATCGCTTTAATTGTACATAACCATTATTCAATTTTACTTCAGTATTCACAACAGGAAAACGCTTGCGATTTGGTTCATAACTTCCCTTAACCGTTCCATCTATCATGAAATTTCCTCTCAACACCGCCTCGTCAAATGGAATAAACTCTTTGATATTCTCAAAATCAATATTCGCTTCTATGCGAGCATCAACATCATAGGTTTTTAAATTATTTACTGCTACATGGCCTTTGACAAAATTATCCATGGCCAAAAGGTTCAAATTATCAATTCGGAATTTAATATCTTCTATTTTATTCGTTGGTCCATCTGCCTTCGCATCAAAGCTAATTTCTTTTAAGGCTTGTGGTAAACTTTCCAGTTTAAAATAACCATTACGAATCATTCCTTCTACTTCAAAAGTGGGAATACTCGTGATAACCGTATCTCTTCTTACTTTTCGCAACGTTCTTGTTTCTACAATTCCCTTTGCATATTGACCGTCTATCTTTCCTTTTACTTGCAAATCTCCTTTTACATCCACACCTGTAAATCCTACGGCTTTTTGAATCAGATCTAAATCTAAATCCAACGCAATTATACTTTGTATTGTCGGTGTATCAAAACCTGTTGTGTGAAGACTAATATCACTTTTTCGTCCAGCAACACTAAAAGCAAGTTGATCGATAATCACTTCACTTTGTTCTAAATCTAAAGAAGGCATTTTAAATTGAAATTTCAATGCCAAATCTTGAATTGGATCCAATACCTCTCCGTGTTGGATGCGTCCATTATCAATCGCTAAATCTAGGTTAATCGACGGCATAATCGTATCTAAAGCTAAGAACTGGCCTTCTAACTTAAACTTACCATCTACTATCCCATCAAACTTCGTTTGATCCAACCAAGATTGATACTCAGGTGGAACTAAAGAGAGTAATTCATTTAAGCTCGCTTTCTCCGTATTAATATCAAACAACATATCATATCCATTCTCAATGAATCCAAAACGTCCAATAAAACTTACTAACAAATCCTTGATTTTGACATTGTTCTTTTGGAATTCAAAAGTCAATGATTTAGTGTCTATCAACGTTTCTAAATCCGCTAATAGGGGCTTGTCTTTGACATAAAAAACATTGTCAAAACTAAAGTCAAAAGAGCGAACGCGTATCTTACTTTTTAGTTGAAATACCGCTTCACTCATATTACCACTCCCTAAATAATCGAAGTTAATTGCATTGAAATGTAGGTTTCCCGCTTCATCGCAATAACGGATGCTCGCATTCCGAATTTCCAATTGATCAATCTGCAAATCAAATCCTTTATCATCTTCTTGCGTATCATCAGTTGCCTTGACAACGAAGTAGTTCGCTTCTCCCTTTTCATTAACCAACAAGTCAACAACAGGTGAATCAATGAAAAGACGATTAAAACTTATTTTAGAATCCAACAGACTCATCATATTAATACCCAAGCCTAATTCTTTTGCTTGTAATAAATGCATAGGTTGTAGAGAATCTACTTGTACTCCTTCAACACTTGGATTAATAACAGTAGCTGTTAGATAAGGAAAATTTTTATAAAAAGATACATTAATATCGTCAAAAGCGACTTCTCCTTCAATGGATTCCGCTAATAGCTTTTTAATCTCCTCATTAATAGAATCTTTAAAAAACACAGGTAACACAAACAGTAAACCTAAAATAAAAACCACTAATACCCCTAAAGCAATAGCGATCCGCTTGACAACTTTTTTTCCTGAAAAACTCATACTGATGAACTATACAAATTGCGTAGAAACAAAACAAATTATTTCACAAATTATAATGCAAAAGTAAAACATCTTCTCCCTATAAAAAATTAAAACATATTTTTTTTAGAAAAGAGATACTTTTAAGATACTAATGAGATATAAAATAAGCCAAAAGAGAAATGGGAAATGAGAGAAGGGAAATGAGAAATGCGTGAAATTTTCAATACAAAGAAGATGTTCTCTTTAATTGCGTGATTTGT
>NZ_JBMVQX010000047.1:0-22384 GCF_050522745.1 Myroides sp. C15-4
TTGTTGATGATGTCCTCAAAGTTGTTGATCACATCGGCTTGTACGTCAATCACTACCTCAGTACCTGCCTCGTTTTTATAGGTGTATTGTCCGTTGCCTGAGGCATCAGCAACTAAGGTTGTTAGCGTTTCATTGGCCTTGATGATCGTTGACATATCCATTGTAATGGTATCCCCATGCTCATCCACATAGGTGAAGGAATTTCCATCATAGTGTACGTTTCCACCTATCGTATTGATGACTTGATTTAGGATTTCTTGAACTTCTGTTTTATTGATGATGTCCTCAAAATTGTTGATCACATCGGCCTGTACGTCAATGACCACCTCAGTACCTGCCTCGTTTTTGTAGGTGTATTGTCCGTTGCCTGAAGCGTCTTTGACTAAAGTGGTAATGGTCTCATTGGCCTTGATGATCGTTGACATATCCATTGTTAGGGTATCCCCATGCTCATCCACATAGGTGAAGGAATTTCCATCATAGTGTACGTTTCCACCTATCGTATTGATGACTTGATTTAGGATTTCTTGAACTTCTGTTTTATTGATGATGTCCTCAAAGTTGTTGATCACATCGGCTTGTACGTCAATCACGACTTCAGTACCTGCCTCGTTTTTATAGGTATACTGTCCATTACCTGAAGCGTCTTTGACTAAAGTGGTAATGGTCTCATTGGCCTTGATGATCGTTGACATATCCATTGTAATGGTATCCCCATGCTCATCCACATAGGTGAAGGAATTTCCGTCATAGTGTACGTTTCCGCCTATCGTATTGATGACTTGATTTAGGATTTCTTGGACTTCTGTTTTATTGATGATGTCCTCAAAATTGTTGATCACATCAGCCTGTACGTCAATGACCACCTCAGTACCTGCCTCATTTTTATAGGTGTATTGTCCGTTGCCTGAAGCGTCTTTGACTAAAGTGGTAATGGTCTCATTGGCCTTGATGATCGTTGACATATCCATTGTTAGGGTATCCCCATGCTCATCCACATAGGTGAAGGAATTTCCGTCATAGTGTACGTTTCCGCCTATCGTATTGATGACTTGATTTAGGATTTCTTGGACTTCTGTTTTATTGATGATGTCCTCAAAATTGTTGATCACATCAGCCTGTACGTCAATGACCACCTCAGTACCTGCCTCGTTTTTGTAGGTGTATTGCCCGTTACCTGAGGCGTCTTTGACTAAAGTGGTAATGGTCTCATTGGCCTTGATGATCGTTGACATATCCATTGTAATGGTATCCCCATGCTCATCCACATAGGTGAAGGAATTTCCGTCATAGTGTACGTTTCCGCCTATCGTATTGATGACTTGATTTAGGATTTCTTGAACTTCCGTTTTATTGATGATGTCCTCGAAATTGTTGATCACATCGGCTTGTACGTCAATGACAACTTCAGTACCAGCCTCATTTTTGTAGGTGTATTGCCCGTTACCTGAAGCGTCTTTGACTAAAGTGGTAATGGTCTCATTGGCCTTGATGATCGTTGACATATCCATTGTTAGGGTATCCCCATGCTCATCCACATAGGTGAAGGAATTTCCGTCATAGTGTACGTTTCCGCCTATCGTATTGATGACTTGATTTAGGATTTCTTGAACTTCCGTTTTATTGATGATGTCCTCGAAATTGTTGATCACATCGGCTTGTACGTCAATCACGACTTCAGTACCAGCCTCGTTTTTGTAGGTGTATTGTCCGTTGCCTGAAGCGTCTTTGACTAAAGTGGTAATGGTCTCATTGGCCTTGATGATCGTTGACATATCCATTGTTAGGGTATCCCCATGCTCATCCACATAGGTGAAGGAATTTCCGTCATAGTGTACGTTTCCGCCTATCGTATTGATGACTTGATTTAGGATTTCTTGAACTTCCGTTTTATTGATGATGTCCTCGAAATTGTTGATCACATCGGCCTGTACATCAATCACTACCTCAGTACCTGCCTCGTTTTTGTAGGTGTATTGCCCGTTACCTGAGGCGTCTTTGACTAAAGTGGTGATAATATTCAAATGCTCAATTTCAATAAATATAAAATTGTCCTCCTTATCATACAACTTCAATACTCCATCTTCAACAACAAATTCTTTATTACCTGGTAAGTTCCATTCACTACTATCCAAATCTGTCAACAAGCGATGCCAACTAGCCCCTTTCCAAAAATAATAACCTGGTTGTAATTCATCATTCGTTGTTGTATTGTATACTAACAAACTTTCGACATTTCCATTCTCTATTGTTTTTGCGTCTACTACATTCTTTAAAGGTACTTGGGGAATAAGAACCCCTCTTTTATCAGACGATATTTCAAGCTGAGAAGAGGGATTAGGGGTAGCTGTACCTATTCCGACTTGAGCGTAACTTATTGCCCCAGTACAAAAAGCACCGAGTAAAATCCATCTCTTTTTCATGTGATTCGTTATTTAAATTATGTTTTCCTGCGTATTAAATTTCTGTGATAATAAATTCACTACGTCTGTTTTCTTGATGTTCTTGTGCCGTACATGGTACGCCATTACTACATTTATTCAACAATTGAGTTTCACCATACCCTTTTCCTGTCAAGCGACTTGGGTTAATACCTTGTTCAATCATCCATTGCATGGTTGCTTTAACACGGCGATCAGATAAGACGATGTTATATTGGTCATTTCCTCTACTATCCGTATGAGCGCGCACATCAATTTTTAATGTTGGGTATTCTTTCATTACCTCTACTACTTTCATAAGTTCAATCGAAGCATCTCGACGAATTTTCGATTGATCGAAATCAAAGTAAATCGGTTGTAAATTGAGTCTTTTAAATAAATCATCGTTTAAGCCTAGTGGTTTTTCTGCTTTTTCTAGACCGATATTCACCGTTTTGGTTCCTGGTTCACGATTGCTATTAAACACGACTTCTACAGTATTATATAATTCTTTTACTGCTTTAATGCGATACTTATACCCACAAGCTAAAGAAGTAGTGTTATAATATCCTTTGTTATCGGTGTATAGCGTATCCGTTTTTTGATATAACGCATCAGAAACAACAACTAAAGCATTCACTAACACCTCATTGGTATCTTTATCATATACCATTCCTTCTAGGATTTGTTTACATGGTTTTTCTGCTAAGAAATAGATATCATCTGTTCCTATTCCACCTGCGCGATTCGAACTGACAAACCCTTTGTTTTGCTTAGCGTCAAAATAAAATCCAAAGTCATCCAAACTACTGTTGATTGGAGTGCCCATATTTACTACAGGGCCAAAGCTTCCATTAGGATAAAGTTTGGCTACAAAGATGTCCATCCCACCCAATCCTGGATGTCCGTCTGAAGAAAAATACAGTTGAAAATCTGTGGAGATAAAAGGAAAACTTTCTCTTCCTTCCGTATTGATTGCTTTTCCTAAGTTCTCTACAGTTCCATACCCACCTTGTTCATATAAGGCTACGCGATACAAGTCAGATTGGCCATTTGTGCCTTGGCGATCAGAAGAGAAATACAACCAGTTGTCATCAGGCGTCAAAGCAGGATGAGCGGTATTAAAATTATCCGAATTGAATGGTAATTCTTCTACCTGTCCCCAAGTACCATCTGGCTGTTTCAAGGCTTTGTACAGTTTTAGCAAAGATGTTTTATCCTTGTTTTGTTTGCTTTTCCCGCTAGGTTTAGTATTATTTCGTGTAAAATACATGGTCTTGCCATCTTGGGTAAACACAGCTGTTGCATCATTGACATCAGAATCAATTTCAGGTGCGAATAATACGGGAGGTTCAAATCCATTTTGACCAATTGTTGAACGATATAAGCTAGTATAACTTTCATTGGTCCAAGCGTGAATTTGATTTCCTCGTTGATGATCTGTTGCACGGGCGGAGGTAAATACAAATTGATTACCTAGTAACGTTCCGCCATAATCCGAATAACTCGTATTAAAATCCAACAATTTAATATCGTAGCGATTGGATCTATTTTCAATATGCGTCAGATAGTCTCGGTTTTTGTTGTATAAAATCGTTCGAGCATCTTGTTGTTCTAATGCGGCAAATTGATCCATCATTTGCTGTGATTTCGGATAATCTTGAACAGCTTTAAGTGATTGAGCATAACGATAGTAATATTCTGAAGGCAAGGCGGACGTATTTTTATCCTCATAATTTCCTTCAAACAATTCAGTATACCAGCCATGGGCTTCAACCAATTTTCCATTGAAGTAATACGCATCAGCTAAGTTTTGTAGGATAGAGGTATTGACATATCCATTTTCTGCCATGCGTTCATATAGTTTAATTGCATCGACATAGGCTAAGCGATCAAAACTTTTATCGGCTTGTTTTTCCTTTTTTGTTTGACTATATCCCGTTGTTCCAACACTAAAGATGAGACATGCGATTCCTGCTTGTATTATTTGTTTTATCATACTACTTACTTTTAGAAGAATCTAGGCGCGGCCACACGTTTGAAGCCGTTAAACAAAGTGAATCGAAGGAAAACTTCATGAGAGCCTGAGTTATAGCGTGCTAATTTGGACGTTTCTGCATCATAGCTATATCCTACTAGGATATTTTCTGACACTTGAAAACCGACCATCCCACTTATAGCAGCATCCCATCGATAGGCGACTCCTGCGGTAAATTTATCGACAAACATAAAATTGGCAGATAGGTCAATTTGCAAGGGTGAGCCCTGTTCCATCTTTATCATGGTTGCTGGTTTGAACTTGATATCGCGGTTCAGCTCAAACACATACCCTCCTGTTAGATAGACGTGCATTTTTTCTCTTAGTGTTTGAACGTTATTATCATCGTAACGCGAACGGGTAAGTAAAGTAGGAACTGACAATCCAACATAGGCTTTATCAGAATACAAAAACAATCCTGCTCCGATATTTGGGGTAAATTCATTTTTAATATCCTCTTCTGCTACAGGATCAGTTGGATTGTAAATTTGTAGCTTACTGTAATTAACATCGAGTAAATTGGCAGACCCTTTCAGCCCAAATGCCAACTTATAGCTATAATTTAGATCAATAGCATAAGACAAATCGATGGACAGTGTGTTGTCATCCATCACCCCGAGATGATCATTGACAAAACCAACGCCTAAGCCCAGTCCAGATTCACCTAATGGTGTAGTAACAGCTATAGTTGCTGTTTTAGGAGCTCCTTCTAACCCTACCCATTGGGTTCGATATAGCCCAAAAATATTCATTCCCTCCCGGCTCCCGGCATAGGCGGGGTTAATATTGGAATGATTATACATATATTGGGTATATTGTGGATCTTGTTGTGCCTGCATTTGTGCAGTGCAAAACAAACCTATGCTCCCAAGAGCTATTGTTTTTATTGTACTTCCTACTCTCATCTAATGCTGGTTTAATTGGTCTCTAAATGTAAATTAGCGGCTTTCTTAATCATGCGACTGCCATGTTGATCTGTATATTCATAAGTCACTACATAGTAGTAGGTTCCACTTGGTAGTTTCTTGCTCTTATCTACGGTGATTTTACCTCCAGAATAGCCTGTAAACACATTGACACTTCCATCTCCATGGGGATCATATCCTGTTGTTTCGTATACTTTTACCCCCCAACGATTGTAAATTTCGACACGGTTATTTGGATGTTTTTGGATATTGTCAATAATAAAATAATCGTTTTTACCATCTCCATCAGGTGTGACAAAGTTGTAGATGACCACATCGCCGTCCAGAATCCAGTCCTTTTTAACCGTTCCTAGCGTAAAATACCCGAAGTCTTTAATTGATGCGGGAGTTGTAACCCGTTTTGTAGACATATCTACTACACCACCTTCATCTTCCCATTGTTGTGTTTTTTCATCCCAACGAAGAATGTGTAATTCGCCTTCTGGGTCTATTAACAACTCAGCAGGTGTTGTGCGTTCATCCCAACTTAGGCTTAAAATTACGGTATGCTCATTCCCCGTTTTTCCGTTTAGTTTCCAGTATTCTTTATTGTTTACGACCTTAATCACCCCAGCTGTATTAGTATGTCCTTCAAAAAAAGCAGTATCATCAAGGTGATATTGGGCCAAAATGACCGCTTTACTATCATCTGGGGCGTCAATAAAAGCAGGACGATGGTACGTATCTTTCCCTATTGGAAATTCAAAATAATCGCGACCAATCTTTTCAACTTCACCATCTACAAAACTTTGATCGCTTACATTGGTATGTTGGGCATTGGGCATAAAACTCATCATCCCTGTAGATAATCCTTGACCCTTTTTAGTAGCATCCACTTTTATAATTCCTTTTTTAAAGTGAGCGGAACCATAGATATCCATATTATTTTGCAACTCAAAAGCAACTCCATCCCACTCACTATCAAATTCCACATGATACAAGGACGTCAGTCCACTCCCCTTAATTTGTTTTGCTTGTGTATCTTTATTCAACACAAAATAGGTTGAAGATGTTTTCTTGGTTGGGGTTAAACCATAATTTCCATCATTGATGAAGTTTTTATAAAATATCGCATCACCATCATTAACTACATCCCCTTTTTCGGTATTCACAAAATCAAACTGCGTTGACAAAATCGTTTCAGCACGAACAGTCAATACTCCAGTATTAATTAGCTGTATTTTTTCTGATTCCTCTTGCCCATAGGATAAACCAGGTACACTGACGAGCAGTAAAAAAGTGAATTTTAAATAACGCTGCTTCATAAACTTTTAATTTTAATGGTTTGTATTCGCCTTTTATTTTCTAGCGATACAGTTGACAACTGTTCACTAAATAATTACTAATACATATCTTAATTTAAAACACATACATCTTAAATTTCACTTAAAATTAAATAAAAAAACCATTATAAAAAATATTTAAAAAAACAGTGTAACAATATTTTTTTACAAATAGATTAAATTAATGTTTGTTTTTAACTAAAAAATAACATAAACACATGTTTTAAAGTATTTATTAACGAATAAATCACAATTCAATTAAAAACAATGCCATTATAATAATTTTAATTATTTTAAAAAAAAGTAAACAAAAGACAAAAAAAGCTATACCCTATGATTGTCAATTAATTGAAATAAAAAAAGCTCCCAAGAAGCAATATGCTTCTTGGGAGCTTTTTTTATTATTTAATCACTACTTATGAGCTAGTGTCATTTCTCTTTTTCCAGGTGGACCTGCTACGATTTCGAGCGTAAACCCGGCGGCTTTCATGTTTCTTTTAATTGGGTTACGACACGCATAAGTTACCAACATACCTCCTTTTTTTAAACTATCATAGGCTTTTTGAAAGATTGCTTCCGACCATAAATGTGGCTGATACTGATATCCAAATACATCAAAATACACCAAATCAAAGTAATTGTTTTTGACTGTTACTTCTTCAAATGTTTCCTTGATCTTTTGCACTTTGACCTGTGGATGCAAGGAAACTTCTTCATTCCAAACTGTAGTGTGTAAAGCCGTAAATAGTTCTACTCCTTCTTCAAATTCGGGTAAAAGAGAGGGAAACGTCAATAAGCCATATTCTTCTTGTGTTAGCGGAAAGGCTTCAATCGCATGATACATTACTTGTTTTTGTTTCGGTACGAGTTGAGCCATGGTCAAAAAGGCATTCAATCCTGTACCTAGGCCAAATTCTAAAATTTTCAATTCTTCTTGCTCAATAAATCGCATCAAGCCTTGCTCAATATAGACGTGATTAGATTCTTGAATTGCACCGTGAATCGAGTGATAGGTTTCTCCCCACTCTTCTATTTCTAGCGAATGAGAACCATCTGAGGTTACTATAACTTTTCTTTTCATGCTGTTTAAGGGATCAATAGTTTTTTAATTCGCGGTATAGGACCACCGCATTTTTTTTGATGACAACTTAAACAAGCCTCCACAATAGCATTAAACTTCGCTTTGGTTTGCTGATTGGGGTCTTCATAAAAAGCTTCTTCTACTTGAATAAAAGCACGCGCTTGTGTTTCAAAAAATAAATCTCGATCCGTAGGATCCGTCATCACTGCGGTAAATAGACGCTGATGCAAACTTGGCATGCTATCCGTTAGGGGAATCCCTTCCATAATTCGATCTCGAATACGCTGATTATCCACATACATTTGTTCCATTAAAACAGCCATTTCGGACAATTCATATAGTTCAAATGTAGCGCTATCTTGCTGTGCTGACTTTAGCGTTTGATCAGACTGATCTCTTGTACTTGCTTCTTTTTTTACTTGTTGACAACTTATGCATCCACACAAAACCAACAAGACTATCGCGAATCGAATCATTCTTGTTTTATTTGGCAATTGCAATACCATCTGCTTCAAAGGCATAGGTCACTTTAGGCTCCGTAATAGCAGCTATTTCTTCTTCGCTCTTACCTGCATCTTTCGCATAGTGCTTCAACTCATCAATAGAAACAACAGAAACAAATGCTTTTCCTTGCATCACAACTTCATGTCCTCCTGCATTCATTGGCGCAAAAAAACCATAATCTGTAAAACGAACAAAACTACTCTTCTCTTCATCTAAATCTACTTGCATCCAACAGCCTTTCTTTTGGCATACTTCCTTAATGGTAGAAGTAAATGTAACACGTAGCGTATCCCCTTCTTTCAGTTGGTCGAATTCTTTCCCCATAGCCTCTTTAGACAAAACTGTTTGCTTGACATCCAACGCTTGTCCAAAGGTTTCATATTCTTTTTCGGCCGTAGTAGTCAGTACTTCTGCTTCGTTTTTAGGTTCTTGTTTTTTTCCGCAACTAACCGTTAACAAAGCTGCTAATCCAAGTGTTATTACAACGTATTTCATGCGATTCTATTAAAATAATGTTTGCCCAAAGATAAGTAAAAATCAAAATGAAATACCCAAACACTTGGGAGAACACTTTCTTTTTAAACACCTAGCAACTTATAAATTGAGGTGAAGGATTCACTTGACAATTAGACCTTGATCTCCCTAGAAAAACAATACAACTTCATGAAAACAGCCTTTACTTATTCTGACATAAATCACTCAGACTCAATTGAAAGCCATCAATTCCCCCTTCTTTTTTTAACATATAAAAGATCCTTTTTGGATACAAAACGTTAAAAATACCCTAAATAGGGTATTTCAGTAAAGTTGTGATTGAGTGATATTTGCAAGGTAACAATCTACCAAAAGTAAATATAGAGTGTTGCGTTTCATTCACAAATCATTAACCAAAATAAATCATTTTTTTTAAACAAACCTTAATATTAAATTTTTAACGTATGAAAAAAGTAGTTTTAAGTCTAGCTGTGCTAGCATTCGGTTTTACAGCGACAGCGCAAAGCCACAAAAACAACCTTACACAAAATGGATCAGCAAACAACACAACAGTATCTCAAATGGGACTTTTACTTAACAATGCTGAGACTAATCAAGAAGGAGATGGAAACAAAACTGATCTAACGCAAAGTGGAAGTTTTAACAATGCTGAAACAACGCAATCAGGAGAAGAAAACTGGGCTAATATAGCTCAATATGGTACTGGAAACCAAGTAGAGGTAGCTCAAGATGGATTAAACAACAGAGCGGTTGTTGATCAAAGAGAAGGAGGAAACATTTCTTTAAATGCACAAAGTGGAGAATACAACAGTGTTTATGCTACACAAGACGGAGTAATTAACCTTTCAATGGTTGAGCAAGACGGAAGCAGAAACGAAATTATTTCAGAGCAATCAGGTATGTTCAACTTTTCTGCTATTGAGCAAAATGGAAACAGCAATACTGTTGCATTCACGCAAGGAGAGTTTATGAACAACTCAACAATCGCACAAAACGGAGATGACAACGCAGTAGTATTCACACAAGCTGGATCAGGAAACGTTTCAGCAATTGGACAAGCGGGTAACAACAATACGTATGTAGGAAGTCAAGCTGGAGAAGGAAATACAAATGTAGTTTCTCAAGGTGGAGAAGGAAACACAGCGAACTTAGTTGTTACAGGTAATGCGAATAAAACGACATTCAATCAAGCAGGAGATAACAACCTAGCAGATATGAATATTGTTGGAAATGACAATATCGTAGGGATGGATCAATACGGAGATAACAACTCATCTATCATCACGATTGAAGGAAATGACAACCGCGCGTATAGCTACCAATTAGACAACTCTGAATCAATCATCGATCAAGCTGGAGACAGAAACGTGGCACATGTTGTTCAATATGGAGATGGTCAAGTGTCTGATTTATTCCAAGCAGGATCATACAACAGAGCAGAAGTAACACAAGATGGTTCATCTAACTACAACTATGTAGCACAAACAGGAGAGAACAACAAAGTTACTGCTACACAAGAAGGTATGTTAAATTACTCTACTATCATGCAAGATGGTTCAAACCACACGGCAACTATTAACCAAACAGGTAATGCACACCAAAACACAATCACTCAAATGGGTGTAGGTAATATGGCAACAGTTACACAAGGATTAAACTAATTCTTGAAACACTTTCTAATTGGCTGGTATTCGTACCAGTCAATTTTTTTCCTTTTCTTTTTTTCACCCCTTAACTCGGTTCTACCATGAAAATCTATCTTGTTTCCCTATGTATGGGCTGTTTAAGTTATACTTCAGCAGTAGCACAAGATCAAAAGGGTGTTTTACAAGTCATTGAGCACAAAGGTCAATTGCTTATTCAAAACACACCCAAAGATCAATTAAATCCTGTGGTCGTTCATCAAGACAACGCAATTTCTGTTTTGCAAATCGGCAATTACAATACGATAACCACAGCGGTACAAGCACAAACAAGCGACCTTACTTACAATCAACAAGGCTCTTACAATGACATTGACATTGCTGTAACAGGCAACGTGCTCAATCAGCAAGTATACCAATATGGCGATCGAAATTCATTCGATAATTTCAGTATGGATCCCGCTTCCCAACAATCACTCGAAGTTATTCAAAAAGGAAATAACCAAGACGTTTCTATTTTCGGTGAAAACTCCCTGTCCAAAGACATGAAAGTAACCCTAGAAGGAAACGATAAAACATTGATTATTCGCAATTTCAACTAAAAAAACCTAGCTAACATCTACTCCCCTATGAACGTAAAGCTTGTTTCTTTTTTTTTCTTTCTTTTTAGTATCTCTTATTCAAATGCACAAATCATGAATACGCATATTGAAGCGATCCTAGATGTTAAACAAGACGTTGATCGCCTGCATATTACTGCAGTAGCTCAAAGCAAAACTGAGGTAACTGAGAGCATTTCCTATAAGCTCTCTTTAATCAGAACCAATCTGATGACCCAAAATCAATCAAAAAATGATCAAGGAGGACGACAAGTCGTTGAACCTTTTCAACGCATTACGCTCTCCTCTACCCAAATCAATACCACATCCGAAGATCGACTTATTGTACTCTTACTACTATATGATAGCAATGAAAAACTAATTGGCACAGCTCGTTATGTCGTGAATGAGGATCGAGACGAAGTGAATATTAAAGAAAAACTAACGCAAGAATTAGAAGAAGCCGCGGAAAAAGCCAATCAACCCGAAACTGTTCCTTATGCTAACATTACGTTTAAGGGAATTGTTGTCGATGAAACAAAAACAAAAGCAGGTCGCGATTTTTATCAACTCTACTATTCAAACTACTTATCGAACAATATTAATTCGGAGCATATTATTACGCTAACAGAATCTATTACGTTAGGCAACAACACCAAAATCACTATCAAAACAAACCAATCGACCATCTTTGAATTTTTTGTTCGCACTCAATATGATTATCTAAAGACCATGAGCAACACGGCTTTAACCCTGACACTACGACACTTAGAACAACTAAAAATAAATAACCAACGAACCAAAACTTTTTAAAAATGAAATTTCCATTTTATTTACTTGCCTTTTTTGTTACCTCTGTATGTGCCGCCCAACAGCTCACCTACAAGCCAATGAATCCATTTTTTGGCGGTGAGGTTTTCAATTACCAAATGATGCTGAGTTCTGCGAATGCCCAAAATTCGTTTAAAGATCCCGCCTCAACAAAACCCAAAAACACAAGTAGCCTAAATCAATTTAGTGAACGTTTAAATAGTCAATTATTAAATCAAATTTCTCGTCAATTATTTAGTGATTCATTTGGATCAGAACTAAAAGAAGGAACGTTTACGTTAGGCAGTCTATCTGTCGAGATTTACGACTCACAACAAGGAATGGTGATCAACATTCTCAATACAGAAAATGGAGAGCAAACCCAAATTATAATGCCTACCAATTAATTGAACAATGAATTTTTTAAGACTTCCCCTAGTAACGATCGTACTGAGCAGCTTATTGGTCAATTGTGGCGCTTACCTCAATCAACCCATTGTCAAGCAAAGTGCTCGCACTGGCGAAATCACCTCGACCAGTACAACCTTGAAAAACTTACCCAAACCGAGTGAACCTATTGTTGTTGGTGTTTATAACTTCCGAGACCAGACGGGACAATATAAAAATATAGAAATCGGAAGTTCGTTTAGTACTGCTGTTCCACAAGGTGGCACAACCATGTTAAACAAAGCCTTAGAAGACAGTGGTTGGTTTACCGTAGTAGAACGCGAAAATCTCGGTAATCTACTCAATGAGCGAAATATTATCAATACCACACGAGAACAATATCGACAAGCTGGAGATAACAGTCAAAAGCAATTACCCCCCTTGTTGTTTGCTGGTGTTTTATTAGAAGGCGGGATTGTGTCCTATGATTCTAATATAATAACAGGTGGTTCAGGTGCCCGCTACTTTGGGGTAGGTGGATCGACGCAATACCGCCAAGATCGAATTACCGTTTATTTACGTGCAGTTTCTACAACCAACGGAAAAGTATTAAAGACCGTTTACGTTTCTAAAACCATTCTTTCTCAAGCAATTTCAGCGAGCTTATTCAAATATGTAAATTTTCAACGTCTACTCGAAGTAGAAACGGGATTTACAGCCAATGAGCCCATTCAACTAGCTTTAAAAGATGCGATAGAAAAAGCAGTAGAAAGCATGATCATTGAAGGAATTGATGCAAGTCTGTGGAAAACAAAAGACGGCAAAGATATTGATGATGCCCTTTTAGCGAACTACAATGCCATCAAAAAAGAAGAGGAAGCAACCTTGCTTTATGAGCGAGCGCAAATTGACCGAAAACAGAAAAACGAACTTGCTGTTTCTGGAGGGGCCAACCTCTTCTACGGTGATTTAAAAGAGAAAAAAGCGGGATATTCCTTTCGTTTAGCCTATGCACGAAAACTCTCTCATACGTTTGATGTAGAGCTGAGTGCTAATCCTTTTGAAATCCGAACAGGTAAAAACTACAGCAATCAAAAGTATAGCCTGGATCTCAATGTACGCGCCCTACTCTTGCCAAATGATAAAATTTCCCCTTACGTTTATGTAGGACCAGGTGTGATTGGTGATTATTTTATGTCACAAGACAAAGCCGATCGAGATGAAAAATTTTACTGGAAGATTCAATATGGTGCTGGACTAAACTACAGCTTCAATTCATCCGTTGCGCTTTTTGGTTTTGCAGAGCAGAACCTCCCTTTTACGGATCAGTTGGAAGGCATTAAACAGGGAAAGCGCAAGGACTACTATTTCAATTTTGGCCTAGGACTTAAATACTATTTTTAATACAGACACAACGCAATGAAACACTTATTTATAAAATTTAGTTGGTTACCTCTACTTTTTCTTTTTTTAGCTTGTAGTGAAGACTATGTTGATGAAGATGGAAAAGGAACCATTACAGGAAAAGTGGTCGCAGCAGAAACGAATGCGCCATTGGCTCATGTTAAGATCGAAACCTCCCCTAGTTCTACCACTGTTTTTACGGATGATAAAGGAAATTTTAGTTTAGACGATATAAAAAAAGGCGAATACTCCGTAAAAGCGGAACTTAAAGGCTATACAACTGCTTTTAAAGGCGCAACAGTTTACGAAGGAAAATCAAGTGCAGTTGTCTTTGAATTAGCCACTGCTAAAGGTAATCAACAACCACCAGCTACTCCAATTTTGGTTACACCTAAAGACAATGAAGTACTAAAAGCAACAGCGGTAACCTTTATTTGGACCTCGCCTGATAAGGATAAATCCAAGCAGGAATATACCTTGACACTTAAAAATGATGCCAATACGAAAGTAGAAACATTTACAGCAATTAAAGACACTCTTTTTACATATAAAGACTTACAATTGGGCGTAAAATACTTTTGGCAAATTACTGCGGATGATCACGTAAACACATCCGTTAAAAGCGACATGGGGAATTTTAGCGTGTACAATGCACCCAAAAACAACCGCTATTTTTACACCAAAAAAATCAATGATAACCTGGTTATTTTCTCTGCTGATGAGGAAGGAAATGAATTTCAACTAACGGATGAGAACTACAATTGTTTTAGACCGCGAAAAAACGAAACGGCTAATAAAATTGCTTACTTTCAATCCAATGGAACAGCACTAGATATCTACACCATGGATACGGATGGAAGTAATCCAAAAAAAGTAACCACCACTGTTAAGCCCAATGGATTTAATCTAAATGAAATCACCTACAGCTGGCCTGCTAACAGCAACCAGATTTACTTTGCCAATTTTGATAAATTGTATGCCATTAATTCAAATGGACAAGGCTTACAACAAATCTATCAGGCCCCCAATGGCGCTTTTATCTCAGAAGTAGATGTCAATTTAGAACAGCAGCGCATTGCACTAAAAACCAATAATGCTATGGGGTATCAAGTGCATTTGTTCTGTATTAACCTACAAGGTGAAGTTCTATTTTCAATTCTAAAAGATGCCCCTGGTGCAACTAGTGGACTCCATTTATCGAGCAGTGGAACTAAAATACTCTATGCTTATGATGTAGAAGGAGCAGAAAATAGAAATTACCGCAGAATTAATTCTAAGCTTTTTGTCTTTGATAGCGTTTCTAAACAAACGACAGAAATATCAACAGAAATAGAAGGAGGAACCAATGATTTAGAACCTCGTTTTTCTCCCAATGAAGCCTATGTTATTTTTACCAATACATCCAATGACGACCGATCTGCACGTCATATTTATGTTAAAGAGTTAAATACCGTACTCAAAACCAGAGCAGTGAAGTTTAGAAATGCAATGATGCCCGATTGGAATTAACCTTACTAAATACTATACAAATGAAACTAATCGAAATTTTTAAGAAACACAGCACACTCTATGGTATCATTTTACTGTATGTGCTATTTATAAGTTTACTCTTTGCTTTGTCGATCAAAGTAGGATAGAATAAGTACAATTTTTCTATAGGGGAAGGCTGTCTTTTATGTTGTCAAGGCAGCCTTTCCTGTTTTACAGTAAATCACTTCGCCCATTAATCTTCAAAAGATCGTAGATAATCTTCAGGTGATACTTCACTGTATTCTGCGAAATACAGAGTATAGTCGCAATTTCTTTATTGGTTTTTCCTTGTTTGACTAGCTTCAAAATATCGTTTTGCCGTTCGCTCAATACAGGCTCTTCTTCCTGTTTTTTCTTTTCTTCTTTTAGAGAAGTATAGTTTGTTTTTAGCTCCTGATTTTCTTGTTCAATCAATTCTTTGTTGCTTCTATTTTTCTTATAGGCTTTATAGGATATCCCTAGCAATAAACAAAAAAGGCAGACCGAGAAAAACAAAAGATACTGGATTCGCTTAGTCTGCACTTGTTGCTGGTCTTTGCTTTCTTGAAGTACTTTTTGTTCTACGAAATACATTCGACTACTCACATGCGGAATATTATATGCCGTTCCTTTTACTAACAGTGTTTCAGCTAACGCCAAACTCTCTTTATTTCGTCCAATCTTCTGATAGTAGTCCGCCATAAAACGGTACAGTTGAAACACCTCTGATTGTACTTTGAGTAGTTGCCCATAATGTAAGCCCTCTTCATAGGTTTCTTCTGCTTTATCCAAATCATTAACTTCAGCATAGAGTCGTAAAAGCTCTTTATAAACAGTTGGTAAATAATCGGATAATTCCTGTTTGAGCAACTCAATCGATGCCTTTAGATCAATTTCTGCTCGCACATAGTCCTTTTCCTCCATTTTTTGTATCCCTTCTAAAAAGAGATACAAAGCATATTGGGTAGGTTCATAGTCTGTGCTGTAGTTGCGTATGAGTTCTAATTTTTCAATCGCCTTTTGATATGCTAGTTTTTTGCAGTACAGGATAGCGGTGGATAATAGATATCGCCCTTCATATTCTTTTACTGGAAGGTTTGATCGTTCTGCCTGTTGAAGAAACCAGGTTAAATTGCTTTCTGCCTCAGTATAAATACCTATTTTACTGTAGATTTCATGCTTTAAGAAATAAGCTTCTGCTTTGGCTTCAGGCGAGGTTTTGGGGCCCAAAACTAGGCGTTGCAGTTTTTCGATGGCTTCGTCATAATTTTCCTGTCGACCCAAATCAATAATCTCACGCTCTAATTTCATGGGATCAAAGCTTTGTCCCCATAACAACATACACCAGATTCCAATAAAAAAAGTAAACCAACCTTTCATATCTCTTATAGTTCTACTCGACTACTTACGCGTAGTACATCATAAATATTTTTTAAATGATACTTCACTGTATTTTCAGAAACAAACAAAGTTGAGCCAATCTCTTTGTTTGTTTTTCCTTGCTTAACCAAATCAATAATCTTTTTTTGTCGGGCTGTTAATCGCATGAATTCGCCTGTTTCTTGTTCGGTTTTCGAAAGTAGCTCCAGAATATTACTTCTCAGACTTTCATTTTCTTCTTCTAATTGCTTTTTATTTTTTCGGATTTGATTGATATACTTATAAAGTAGAAGTAAAAACACGACCAGGAGAAACAAGGATCCCACCAACGAAATAATAATGGTACGGTCTCGCTTTTTCTCTGCTTCGATACGCTCCAAAGCTAATTTAGTTTCTAATACATTCAGACGACCTAAAACCGATCCTTCATCGTATTCTTTCGCTAATCGATTGCATATCTCTTGCACTTCAATCGCCTTGTCTAAGTCGCCAATCTGCTTGTAGAAATACGCCAAATCAAAATACATATTGAAAATATAGACATCGATATTATACTGTTTTGCGTATTTCAATCCCAATTCAAAACTTTCAATCGACTTATCATACTGATTAAGGATGCGATACAAATCGATTTGTTTGCGATATATCATGGGGAGATTTTGGGGATCGTGCGCTTCAAAAATCACAATGGCCTTTTCAAAATACTGTTCTGCTTCCTTTAATCGTTCTGCTTTAATTTCCACTACCCCTAAAACAGCATAATAAAAACCCTGCGTAGTATAAGAAACACGCGCCAAATCCTCCGTACTTATTCTTGGAAGTAGTTGGTTTACCTGCTCAAAATTAAGCAAGTCGAAAGCCATAAAGAGTCGTTCAAACTTAATTTGCGATTCAATTATTTCTTTCTTGTCGCTTTTTAATCCCTCTTCCAAGGCTAAGTCTAAATTAAACGCTGCTTTATCATAAAGAAATAAACGCTTATACGTTTGGTATTTTAAAAAATACGCGTGGTAGCGATCATAATTTGTCGCTTTATTATTGGATATAATCTCCTCTAACAGTAGAATCGTTTCATCGAATTTACCGTCATTATTATACTGTGTTACTTGTTCACTAATCTGCTTAAAACGATAAGTTTGACTTAACGCCTTAGTCAAGAAGAAAAGTAAGCACAATAAAATCGCTAGTTGTAAAGGTGATTTTACTCTCATTCGTGTCTAAACATACATTAATAAGCTAAAATAGCCTATTTATCTTAGTATAATTCCTTTGTCTTTTTTAAAAAATCGCATTTAATCACTCTCCATTCTCTACAAAACTTGTTGTTTTGCGCATCTTCTGCTTTTGGATGTCCACCCCTAAGAGGGACAATTAAAAATTATATAAAATATTATGTATCATAAAGATACAATAAACAAGTCTAGTATTAGTACGTGTTTCATTTTATTATTCATAAAAAACTACCCAAATACTACCCTATCAAAAGATTGGTTTTTCATTGCAATATGTCATTTTTGTATAACAATCAACAAACCAATCTTTACCCGTTTCTACGGATTCGGTTGTTTGAAACAATACGGAACAAAACGGTGTTTCAAACAAAAACTAGTCAAAAAATAATAACCCTACTCAAACACATTCTTATGTTAGCTAAAACAAATTTTTCCCCACAGAATCTTGTGATTGGCTTAATTTTTATTGCCTTTTGCTTTTTGTTATTTCTATTAGCCATCCCGGTAGATTTAATCACGATCTAATCGTTAACTAACTGGTGGCTCATGCCACCTTGTTGAACCAACTTACTAACGAAAAAACCCTGTCCCCATGAACAATGTTATGCACTCACAATGGTTAGATTTGTACAATAGTCAGAATTCAAAATCCAACCTCATTCGAAAAGAACAACCTGCTCAACAACTCAGCACCTATTTTTTTATTTATGATTGTATCGAAAATACAATCTTATTCATTAATTCTGCTTATACTACTATAACAGGTCATGAAACGAGTTGCTTTGATCTAAATTTTCTAATCAATATGATTCACCCCATGGACCAACCCTATTTTTTTGAAAATGAAGAAAGAGGGTTGAAATTCACGAATTCCCTAGCATTCGAAGAACACTTTCGCTATACGTTGAAATATAGCTACAGAATTCAAAAATCAGATTCCACCTACTTGCGTATCACCCAAGAATGTCAAGCGTTGGAAGTAGATGATCAAGGTCATTTAGCCAAGACCTTAGTGATCCACAAAATACAGGATGACAATGCGTATTGCCCTCAAAATGATTACAAGATTTTTGATAAAGTACACAGCATTTACTTGGATTTGAATAATGAATTCAATTTAACCAAGCGTGAACTCGAAATATTAACCCTTATTAAAGAAGGACTCACAAGCAGAGAGATATCAGCTATACTCAATATCAGCATGAACACCATTTTAACGCATCGCAAAAACATTTTATACAAAACAAATAGCAATAGCTTTATTGAACTGGTAAAAAAAATCAGCTGCGCTGAATACTAGTATTCTATTTTCCCCTTAAGGTTAAAAAAAATACAAGCAAAACAAGTGTTTTTTCCTATTTTTTTAAACAATTTACGTATTACCAAGCGATTATAACGCTAAAATCACTTGTTTTTTATTATTTTTGATTAGCCCTCACTAACAAAATAAAAAAATGCAACATCCTAGTGCTCCCCTTACCTTTTTCCACCGAAATTTACTTTTACTTTCGGTGATATTTCTAATTAGTTTATCGCTAAAAGCACAACCTTTTGCGCAGTCCACGATGAACCAATTGGCCTTCAGGCCTCACCCCACACAAAGCAACCTCATGATTGCGACAGATTCCTTAAACAATACGTGGATTAAAGGTACATTACAGCCCAAAGAACTCAACACCAATCTGACATTTCAAATCCAAAACCCACACATTCTCGATTATACCCTCTACGTAAATCGAAAAGGAGTTTTTGAACCTTTACTTTCAAATATTGACAGCAAATCGAATCACATACGTTCTAGATTTGCTCAATATCAATTTGATACCTCAGATCCTACCTATTTTATCAACCTCAAACAAACCGATACCACTAATCTGCCTATTATCATCGAAGAACAGACTCAATTTGCCGTATCTGAATCCTTTCACCTTTTGCGAATCGGACTCTACTATGGAATTGCAATTATGTCTATAGTCTTTAATCTTGTTT
This sequence comes from Myroides sp. C15-4, assembly GCF_050522745.1. NCBI lineage: Bacteria > Pseudomonadati > Bacteroidota > Flavobacteriia > Flavobacteriales > Flavobacteriaceae > Myroides > Myroides sp. C15-4. The sequence goes on from NZ_JBMVQX010000047.1 coordinate 19,740, forward strand.
TTTACTTTATTTTTCAAGACAAGCGGTTTTTAACCTATAGCTTATTACAGCTCTGTATTTTCACCTCCCTATTTTTTGAAGATGGTATGTTTTACTACATCTCCAATGGACAATGGGTCATGGACTCCTTATTGACCTGGAACGTGCCTTTAACATCCCTTCTAGCGTGTTTATTCACCGTTTATTTCTTAGATATTAAAGCGCTTTTTAATAGCTATAAACTCATCTTTGTTTCTCTTTTTATCGTTACTTTTTTCTTATCGTCCATTCAAAGTTTTCTTTCACTGGATATTCTGAGACATTTGATTAACATTTTGAGTTTTATTCCTCCGCTTTTCTGTCTAATTCTAGCTGCTACTCAATTTAAAACAAATGTATATGCTCGTTTTTTACTGTGTACATTTGGATTAATCGTTTTGTTTGGCTTGGGCTATACGCTCTATATCTATGTAAATTCTAATCGCTTTGCATGGTTTAACTTAGATACCTTCCGATTAATTAGCAACCTGGAATTGATAAGTATAACTTTCGCTATTATCTATAAAGTACGCGACTTACAAGAAGAGAACAACGGATATAAGGATCAAATCAATCACTATCTTCTCTTGCTAAACAAAGGCAATGATACTTCCTCTAAGACGCAAAACCGATTACTCTCTGATACGCTAGAGGAGCTAAAAATAACCCACAATCTAACCGCTCGAGAAACAGAAGTACTTCAGTGTATTTGGGAAGGGATGAGCAACCAAGAAATAGCAGATAAACTCTTTATTTCACTGAGTACAACCAAGTATCACATCAGTAATTTATACACCAAACTGGAAGTAAAAAACAGAAACCAAACCCTGTTATTCAAAAGAAAAAAATAAAAGCAAATAACAACGTTATTTTTAAAAAGAGGATGCTAAAAAACATCCTCTTTTTTGTGCTGTTTATTTATCCTCCAACAGCTAGATTATTAAAAAAAATTGCTTTCGTGTTACGTTGCTTTACACAACTTAAATTTCGAGTATGATAAACTCACTACGTCTATTCAACTGATGTTCAGCAGCTGTACATGGTACGCCATTGCTACATTTGTTTAGCAATTGACTCTCGCCATAGCCTTTTCCTGTTAAGCGACTCGGATCAATACCTTGTTTAATTATCCACTGAATCGTTGCTTTCACACGACGATCAGATAATTGCATATTATAGGCATCATTTCCTCTACTGTCGGTATGTGAACGAACATCTACCTTAATATTCGGGTATTCTTTCATAACTTCCACTACTTTCGCCAATTCAATTGCCGCGTCTTTTCGGATTGTTGATCGATCAAAATCAAAGTAAATCGGCTGTAATTTTAGTTTTTTCACTAAATCATCGTTGACTTCAATATTTTTTTCAAGTCCTAAGTCAACAGTATACGTACCTGTCACTTTTTTTGCTTGTACAATCACTTCAACCTCACTATAAGCATCTTTAGTTGCGCGAACTGCATATTTCGTTCCACAATTGATTGCCTCTATTCTATACGTTCCATCTGCTCCTGTTGTAACGCTGTATTCTCTTTGATCCGCCAGATGTACAACAGTCACCCTAGCGTGACGAAGTTTTTCTTGGGTATTCTTGTCATAAACGGTTCCTTCAATACTGTGCTGACAGTTTTTTACTAGACTATAGATATTATCTCCCTGTCCGCGATTCGATGAAACGAAACCTTGATCTCGTTGACTATTATAGTAGTAACCAAAGTCATCCAAACTGCTATTAATCGGTTTTCCTAGGTTTTGAACAGAACCAAAACGACCATCTGCAGCAATTGACGCCACAAATACATCCAGTCCTCCTAGTCCCAAATGACCATCTGAGGAAAAATACAACTGATTGTCCGAGGAGATAAAGGGAAAGCTTTCTCTTCCTTCAGTATTAATTGTATTGCCCAGGTTTTCGACCTCACCATACCCTCCATTTTCATAAAGCGCTACGCGAAATAAATCCGATTGTCCGAAACTACCTTCTCGATCAGAAGCAAAATACAACCATTTGTCATCCGGCGTTAAAGCAGGATGGGATGTATTGAAATTATCCAAATTAAAAGGCAATTCCTCTACTAGCCCCCACTTCCCATCCGATTGCTTTGTTACTTTGTATAATTTCAAGACCACGGTATTGTCTTTGTTCTTTTTGCCTTTTCCGTTTTTCTTTGCATTATTACGCGTAAAATACATCGTATTGCCATCTTGGGTAAAAACGGCAGTTGATTCATTCACTTGAGAATCCAAATCGGAATCCAATAAGACAGGAGTATCGTACACCCCCTTTTCTTTTATTTGTGCAGCATATAGCTTCGTAAAAGGCTCATCCGTCCAGCTGTGAACGGCTTGGGTAATATCTCGTGCGGAAGTAAATACAAACTGATCCCCAACAATCGTTCCTCCATAATCGGAATAATCGCTATTCAACTTCAAAGATTCAAGACTATATTGCATGGGTAATGCCTCGATTTGTTGCACATAATTGCGATTGTCTCGATAGCGTACTGCTCTAGAATCTTCTTTTTCCAGCGTTGCAAACTGATCCAACAGCTCTTGTGACTTGGGATAGTTCTCTACTGCTTTTAGCGTTTGTGCATAGCGGTAGTAGTATTCTGAGGGTAATTT
>NZ_JBMVQX010000048.1:0-17931 GCF_050522745.1 Myroides sp. C15-4
CCGACTGGGGCTCGAACCCAGGACCCCAACATTAAAAGTGTTGTGCTCTACCAACTGAGCTATCGAGTCATTGCAATCTTAGCATTGTTTTTTTTAGGATTTGTGACCCGACTGGGGCTCGAACCCAGGACCCCAACATTAAAAGTGTTGTGCTCTACCAACTGAGCTATCGAGTCAAATCAATTCCTGATTGCGGGTGCAAATATAGAATGTTTTTTTTAAAATACATCATGTTTTTGTTTTATTTTTGTCAACAACATCCCTCAAAAACAAGGGTTTTTTGCATAACTCACTATTTTACAACTCCTTATTTTATGGAAAAAATAATTATTTTAGGTTATATGGGCGCTGGAAAATCGACAATTGCACAACAATTAGCGCAACAGCTCAATCTTCCTTACTACGATCTAGACCATGAAATCGAAAAACAACACCAAAAGAAAATTACAGCTCTCTTTGCAGAAAAAGGAGAAGTCTTTTTTAGAAAAATAGAACACCAAGTCCTCCATCAACTTTTAAACAAGGAAGAAAAGGCCATTATTAGTTTGGGTGGTGGTACCCCTTGTTATGCTAATAATCACGAAGTCCTTCAATGGGATCACGTACAGTCTTTTTACCTTAAAGCTTCTATTGCAACTCTAACTGCGCGATTAGAAAAAGAAAAAGAGCATCGCCCAATGTTGCAAATCAACACAGACGATACTCTTGAAACTTTTATTGCCAAACACCTCTTTGATCGAAGCTATTTCTATTATCAAGCCAAGCACATTGTTGTTGTGGATAACAAGTCCATAGATCAAATCACTCAGGAAATAGCCTTACAGTTGACTAACTAGCTTAAATACGCGTATTCGTCCTCTGCTGTAAAAACAACTTGAATATGCTCTAATAAGGAAGTGGAAAGCGACAAACCTTTATAATCCGCTTTAATCGGATACGTTTTGTGATTTCGATCAATTAAAACCGCTGTTTTCATTTTCTTTACAGGTACATTTAAGAAATGCTTCACTCCGTAAATAAGTGTCGCACCAGAATTTAAAACGTCATCCACCAAAACAATAGCCTTTCCAGTATACTCTTCTTCTTTCAGTGAAGTGTGAATGGGATTAATCGGATTGGCTTTATCAATCTGAACTTCACATAGGGTAACCTTGATATCTGCAATTTCACCCAATACCTTGGCAATCTTTTGCGCAAAGGTAAAACCGCTATTAGCTACTCCTGCAATGACGATTTCTTGTTCTTCTGAAAAGGTTTCGTAAATCTGATACGCAATGCGTTTGGTTTTAAATCCAATTTGCTCTTTATTTAAAATGATTTTTTTCGTCATATCTTTTTCTTTAATATAATAAACAATTCTCTATGTTGTCTAGGTTTGATTGAGTTAAACGCTCGTTCCATTACCTCTATGGTAAAATACGGCTCAAATAACGCCTGATAGATTTCTCGATCACCACCAAAAGGCGGTGCATCTTGTTCAAAATAAGCGTCAAACAACACACCAACTAGTTTGCCATTTGGTCGGAGTAACTCGTGCATTTTTTCGACATAAGCCTTTCTTTTTTCAACGGGAAGCGAACAAAAAAAAGTTTGCTCTAAAATGAGGTCATAACTTCCTTTATGCTCAAAAAAATCGCCTAAGATCACATGATCTACGGGAAAATCAGCCTGTTCTTTTGCCGTTTCTTCAAAAGCAACAGCCGTAAAATCAAGTCCTACACTCGAGGTAAACCCTTTGCGATGTAAATACAGCAATTCGTGCCCATGACCCAGTCCTGGAACTAGAACATTTAGTTCGGTATTCGTTAACTGATCGATATACGCTTGTAAAGGGGGTGTAATGGATTTCGCATTCCAGTTCGCCTCTTGATTTCGATACCGATCTTCCCAATATACTTTATTCAATAATTTCGTCATCGTCATCTAAATCAAGGAATCCATCAATATCTCTTCGATCTTTTTTCGTTGGTCTACCTGTCCCTTTAGCCCGGTAATACTCTTTGGTTTGACGCAGCATATCCAAATGCTCAAAAGCCTCTGCTGGCGTTTCGTCTTTGCGGTAAATATCCACCAACTTAGCCCCTACCCTGTTTTGGGGAACATCTAACACCGTCAGTTTATACACAATCTGATCTTTCCTCAACGTAATCTTATCGGTGGGAAAAACTTCGCGTGAAGGCTTAACGGTTTGCCCATTTACTGTAATATGTCCTTTTTTACACGCCTCTGTTGCAATGTTTCTAGTTTTGTAATACCGTACACACCACAAGTATTTATCAATACGCATAATTATATATTAAAATTCTTCATTAATCAAGACAAAAATAAAGTAAAATTGTATCTTGCACTACTAAAATAATTCAAAAATAATGAATAGACTATTTTCTATTTTTGGGATTCTTACGCTTGTTATTGCAACAATTAGCTGTAATAAAAGTGATGATTCAGGAAGTTTTAAACCTGAGCCTCTCAAAGATGCCCATGAAGTATATGTAAAAAACAAAGAATCAATCCTGAAGTACCTAAAAAACAACTACATGATTGAGCGCAATGGTGTCATTACTTTTGACAGTATTACTAGCGTGGATCACACCAATGAAAAAGCTGTTTTTTACGATAGTCGTTTAGACTCTATTGTGGTTAATAACGAAGATTATGCCGCTTTTACCTTGGTAGATCCCTATGACCGAACTAAAACGATTTACAAGTATTCTAAATCAGCAGATACGGTTAAATACAAAATATATTATTTAGTATTGAACGAAGGACAAGGACAAAAAAGCGCTCCTGTTGATTCAATTTTTGTCAAGAGAGCGAGTATTAACTTAAAAAATGAGCGTATTACCTCTAACAACCATCCAACCACAGGTGGGTTCTATTCTTTTCCTCCAACAGTTGCAGAGCTAAGAAATTCAGTACCAGCTCCCTTGCGTATGCACACAGGGGAACGTCAAATGTTGAAATTTATCAAAACTGCAATAAGTTCGGGAATTAACCCAGATGGAACAATTTCTTTTGATGAGACTACAGCTGGACGCATTATTGTATTTATGCCTTCTGGTATCGGTCAATTTAACAGTGGATATGACAAATTAAAAGCATATGAACCTTATATTTCGGACTTAACACTAGTTAGTACGTTTGAAAGAGATCACGATTTGGACGGGATTCCCTCTAAATTTGAAGTGAAACCTGAAAAAATAGGAACGGAACTAACGATTCACGATTATTTTGATTTGGATACGAACAATGACAATGTACCAAATTTCCTAGATATTGACGATGATGGCGATGGAGTTCCAACGCGAATTGAATTGCAGTATAAGGATGCAAATGGAAAAATCAAACACTACAACTACGACGCTCCAGAGCTCAAAACATGTTCTGGTACACCGCGTTACCTAGACAATACTTGTAAACCATTTATGGTTGATGGTGAATGGGTTTGGCCAAGCAAATAAACTACGTTTTACAATATATAAAAAAAAGCAGTTGATAATCGACTGCTTTTTTTATCATAGATCAAAAAAAAGAGAGGGTTTGCCTCTCTTTTTTATTTACTTTATTTACGTTTTATCTTTTAAACTTTCTGTTGATTACCAATTCGGCTTTCTCAACAATATTAGTTGCTTTTAAACCGTATTTTTCCATTAATTCATCTGGCGTACCTGATTCACCAAAAGTGTCCTGTACAGCAACGAATTCTTGTGGCAATGGATTGTTTACCGCCAATACACGTGCTACGCTTTCACCTAACCCCCCTAAGAAATTGTGTTCTTCTGCTGTAACCACACATCCTGTTTTAGCCACTGAACGCAAAATAGCTTCTTCATCTAAGGGTTTAATGGTGTGAATGTTGATCACCTCTGCAGAAATTCCTTTCGCTTCTAATGTTTCAGCAGCCAATAAAGCCTCCCATACCAAATGACCTGTTGCAACGATAGTCACATCTGTTCCTTCTTGTAAAAGAATCGCTTTACCGATTTCAAACTTTTCGTTTTCTGGCATAAAGTTAGGTACAACTGGACGTCCAAAACGCAAGTAAACAGGCCCCTCATATTCAGCAATTGCTAAAGTAGCCGCTTTCGTCTGATTGTAGTCACATGTATTAATTACCGTCATACCAGGTAACATTTTCATTAAACCAATATCTTCCAAAATTTGGTGAGTTGCTCCATCTTCTCCTAGGGTTAATCCAGCATGTGAAGCACAAATCTTAACATTTTTCTCTGAATAAGCTACGGATTGACGAATTTGATCATATACGCGACCTGTTGAGAAATTGGCAAATGTTCCCGTAAAAGGAATTTTCCCACCAATGGTCATCCCTGCTGCCATACCGATCATATTTGCTTCAGCAATTCCAACTTGGAAAAAGCGCTCTGGATGATTTTTCTTGAAATCGTCCATCTTTAATGAACCAATTAAGTCTGCACACAACGCAACAACATTTTCATTTGTTTGCCCTAGTTCTGTAAGTCCAGCTCCAAAACCTGAACGCGTATCTTTACTTCCTGTATTTGTATATTTTTTCATGATAATTCTCTAAAGTCAAAAAGATTAATAATCTCCAAATGAAGTTTCTGGGTTTTGTTTTAGCGCTTCTTCTAATTGAGCATCATTTGGTGCTTTTCCATGCCAAGCATGTGTTCCCATCATAAAATCAACGCCATTCCCCATTTCTGTATGTAATAATACACAAACTGGCTTTCCTTGTTTTGCTAAGGCTTTCGCTTGCTCGTATCCTGTTAGAATCGCATCAATTGAATTTCCTTCCTTGATTTCGATCACTGTCCAATCAAAAGCTTCGAATTTTGCTTTCATTGAGCCCAAATTCAAGACATCATCTGTTGGTCCATCAATTTGCTTTCCATTTAAATCTACTGTCGCAATTAAATTATCTACCTTATTAGCAGAAGCATACATAATCGCCTCCCAGTTTTGACCTTCTTGAAGTTCACCATCACCTAAAAGTACATAAACCAAGTGCTCATCCTTATTTAATTTCTTTGCTTGAGCCGCTCCAATCCCTACAGACAATCCTTGTCCTAAAGATCCTGAAGCCATGCGTACACCAGGTAATTTATCGTGTGTACAAGGGTGTCCTTGCAATCTCGAATTCAATTTTCTGAAAGTAACTAATTCTGATACTGGAAAATATCCACTACGAGCTAATACACTGTAAAATACAGGAGAAATGTGCCCGTTCGATAAAAAGAAAAGATCTTCTCCTTCTCCATCCATAGTAAATGCTTCTTTTCGATCCATAATGGATTGATACAAAGACACTAAATACTCTGCACATCCTAATGAACCTCCTGGATGTCCAGAATTCACCGCATGTACCATTCTAAGAATATCTCTTCTTACTTGTGTAGTTAACTCCGTTAGTTGTTGTGTGTTCGGTTTCATTATTTCGACAATCTAAATTTATTATGCAACAAATATAAAACTTATTTACTGTACTCTATATTATAATCCAACGAATCTAATACCGAGTTCCACCTTTTTTAAAGTTGAATCGCTCTTGCTAAAAAGAATGTAGTAAGTTTGTATTCGGTCGCTTAAAAACAGGTGTATGTTACAGATAAAAGAGTTAACTATTGGCTATCCAACTGGACGAAAACAAGTGAAGGTCATTCAAAAAAACATGACGCTTGACCTTACTCCTCATTCGTTAACAACCGTATTGGGCATCAACGGCATTGGCAAATCAACCCTATTGCGCACCTTAACAGGTCATCAGCCTCCTTTAAGCGGTTCCATTACGCTTCATCAAAGAGAACTTGCTTCCTATCCCCCCCATGAACTGGCAAAAGAAATTAGTGTTGTACATACAGAACCGATTCCTCTTTCTAATCTACGCGTATCCGAAATGCTGCAAATTAGCCGTACTCCTCATGTAAATTGGCAAGCAAAATTGACAAAAGAAGATCAGTACTGGATTGACAAAGCAATTGATTTGACCACTATCTCTTCTTTTGTGCATCACCCCCTAACAAGTTTAAGTGACGGTCAATTACAGCTCGTTTTAATCGCAAGAGCTCTCGCACAAAACACTCCTATACTGATCTTAGATGAACCCTCGAGTCATTTGGATCTCAATCACAAAGTAAGATTATACCAACTACTTCGCGACCTAACAAGAGAAGAAAATAAAACCATTTTATTTTCCAGCCATGATATCGAATTAGCCCTTCACTTTGCAGATGAAGCATTGGTACTTCAATCGAGTAGTTATACAAAAAACACCGTTGAAGCAGTGATCTCCAACGGTGTTTTTGATGATTTTTTTCAAGAAGATTGCTTGCAATTTGACAGGCAAAATAAGCGATTTATTCTTGTCCAGTAGTACTGGTATGTCGTTTGTTTTTTGATACATTTTCGATCGTCCACTTAATTTGCTTTTCAAATGGTTCTTTGCGAAATGGACAATCTTGTTTACTGCAAATCTTACATGAAAAAGTCTTACAATCATCCATGTGAACGAATAATTCCAAATCTGATCCAAACTGATCACTGATCTCTTTTTCCAACAATTCCACTTCCTTGTGCCCTTCTACAATAGTAAAATACCAAGGAACTGTCATATGGCAATCGAAGTGCAAAACACTTCCATATTTTATAATTCGCATATTATGCAAATCAATCCAATTCTCTTTTCGATTGGTTTCTAAATATGCTACTACTTCATCCAATAGCGCCTCATCTGTTTCATCCATAATTCCAGAAACTGCGCCTCGAACAATTTTATACCCCGTTGCAATAATAATAAAAGCAAAAATCAAGGCTACTCCACTATCGAGCCAGTGTAAATTAGTAAAGTACAACAGGAGTAAACCCAAAATAATTCCTATAGTTGAATACGTATCGGACTGTAAGTGTTTTCCACTAGCGACTAACGCCAACGATTTATTTGTTTTTCCTTTTTTGATTGCGTACCAACCTAAAATATAGTTGACAACAGCAGTAACCCCTACTAGAAAAATCCCGTAATCTAATTGTCCTATAGGCTGTGGATTAATAATATTGCGTACGCCTTCAAAAATGATGAAGATTCCCGCCATAATAATCAATCCTCCTTCTATTGTTGCGGAAATAAACTCCACTTTTCCATGTCCATAGGGATGATTTCGATCTCGAGGTTGAGCAGATAAATACAGGCTGTATAAACCGATAAAACCACTAATTACATTGACCACACTTTCCAATGCATCTGTAAAAATAGCCACAGATCGAGTCATATACCATGCAACTAACTTGATAATAAACAACAGTACGCCTACAATTGCTACTATTTTTTGAAATTGGTAATTCTCATTTGCCTTACTATGCATACCCCTTAGTTTTACAACGTTGCTACTTCTTTTACTTCACCTACTTGTAAGCCTGCGAGTGCGATATCCCCTACTCTTACTCGAACCAATCGCAAGGTTGGAAATCCAACACTTGCCGTCATTTTTCGCACTTGTCTAAATTTTCCTTCTGTTAATACAAGGCGGACCCAACTCGTTGGTCCGTGTCTTTCGTCTCGTATTCTTCTCCCTATACCAATCCAATCGGGAACCTGATCAAGTGCTTCGACTTCGCATTCTTTAGTGAGATACTTCTCTCCTTTTACCCCAATCTCCACGCCTTTTCGCAAGATTTCAACAGCCTCGGCTGTAATCTGACCATCGACTTGTGCATAGTACTCCTTTTCATATTTCTCTCCGCGCACACGCTCACTCGTCATGCCATCCGTGGTAAGCAACAACAGGCCTTCTGAATTTTCATCCAATCGCCCTATGGCCATTGTCCCTTCTGGAAAGTCAAATAGCTCGCCTAATTTTTTTTTATTTCTTTTCTTTTCATAGATAAATTGACTGATATAGCCATGTGGTTTATAGAGAAGAAAGTGTCTGTGTTCCATTTTATGTATGCTATTTTTCAAATGTCTTGTTGTAGAAAGCGTTAATCGCATCAATATAACCCTCGCCGTGATACGTTTTCGTCATCGCCTGAAAACCTTGTAGGTGTCCTCCTTTGTAGGCTACAACTTCACTCTTGGGGTTTAGTGGTTTCACGCGATTACTATCTTGCATCGTCGTCAACCCATCGCGATCACCTACAATAAACAACACAGGAAGGGTTAAATGAGTTAATGCTTTATCGTATGCTCGAGCGCCTTCAGGTAAGTGTGTTTCTTTTTCTAAAAAATGATCCAAACGTTCAACAATCACTTTGGGATCTACAACAAAGCCATCCGCGATTAAGTAATCATAGGGTTGTACATCTTGAGCTAAAACAGCGGAGATTGTCCCCATAGACAACGCCCAAACACCTATTTTTGTATTGAATTTTTCTTTTGTATAAGCGATTACTGCCTGTAGATCTTCCGCAAACTCATCGTAATACAGCATATCTTCTTCTATGTCAAAAGCATCACTCGCACCAAATCCGCGATAATCAAACATGACTACAGTATAGCCTTGATTGACTACCTCAATGACTTGTCTCAACCAATAAGACATATTACCTGCATCGCCATAGGCTAGAATCAAGGTTCGATTCAATCGCTTCTCGTCATTGGGATATAATGTCCATGAATTTAACGCATAACCATCTTCAGTCTTGATCTGTACTTCCTCATAGCGAAAGTTAGAGTTTGCTGGAGTGTCTGTGTATTCTTTTATTGGATTTATTGCCAGTACAACTTGCGCAAATAACAAGCTCAACAAACAAAATAAATGCTTCATTACTCGTCTTTTTTGAATTGAAAATCAAAGATACGACAATCCTCCTTTATGGATAATTGCATTTACCCGAAAAAAACGTTTACTAATGATATTCTAATTTTTTAAATACTCATCTAAAGTGAAGGGATAAATTCACCCGTGAAAAAGCGGAGACATTATAAGGCTTTCATTTAATTAATTCATACTTTTGTTAGATATAAAATTTAATACTATGCAACATATTATTGATCGTTTCATCAGTTATATTACTGTTGATACAGAGTCTGATCCTTCTTCTCAAACGTGTCCTAGTACTGAAAAGCAATGGGACTTAGCAAACAAACTAGTTGAAGAATTAAAACAAATTGGTCTAGAAGACGTAACAATAGATGAGAACGCATATGTGATGGCTACTTTGCCTAGCAATGTAGAGCATGAAGTACCAACGATTGGTTTTATTGCTCACTTTGATACATCACCTGATTTCTCTGGTGCAAATGTAAAACCACAGATTGTTGAGAACTACGATGGTGGCGATATTGTTTTAAACAAAGAACAAAATATTGTACTATCTCCTTCATACTTTAAAGATTTATTACAATACAAAGGACAAACACTAATCACAACAGACGGTACTACTTTATTAGGAGCGGATGACAAAGCAGGAATTACAGAAATTGTTTCTGCTATGGAATATTTAGTGCAACATCCAGAAATTAAGCACGGAAAAATTAGAATAGGATTCACACCAGATGAAGAAATTGGTCGTGGAGCACACTTATTTGACGTGAAAAAATTTGGTGCGGAGTGGGCGTATACTATGGATGGAAGTCAAATTGGAGAATTGGAATACGAAAACTTCAATGCAGGATATGCTAAATTAACTTTCTCTGGTAAAAGTGTTCACCCAGGATATGCAAAAGGGAAGATGATCAACTCTATTCTTTTAGCCAATAAATTCATCAATAAGTTACCGAAAGACGAAGTTCCTCAAAAAACAACAGGTTACGAAGGATTCTTCCACGTTCACACGGTAAGTGGTAGTATTGAAGAATCTGTAGTTGAATTAATCATTCGCGATCACAACCTTAAAAAATACGAGCAACGCAAAGTATTTATTGACAAATTAGCGAAGAAATTCAACAAAAAGCACAACAAAAAATTCGGAGGACCTATCGTTTCTTGCGAGATTGGAGATCAATACTTCAACATGAAACAAAAAGTAGAGCCTGTAATGCATATTGTGGATACAGCTGAACAAGCGATGAAAGATTTAGGTATTAAACCATTGATCAAAGCCATTCGCGGAGGAACAGATGGATCACAATTATCATATATGGGATTACCATGTCCAAACATTTTCGCAGGAGGACATAACTTCCACGGAAAATACGAATACGTTCCCGTAGAGAGCATGGTTAAAGCGACCGAAGTAATCGTTAAGATTGCGGAATTAACTGCTCAAAATGCAGCAAAATAATAACAATCGTTATTTTATATAAAAAAAGGAGATTCGCTTGGATCTCCTTTTTTGTTTTATTGCTATCTAGTTATCTTCTCATTGCCAATCAAATGTCGCTTTAGCTCATTTTCTTGTTCTAGTAGTTCAACTTCAACTGCTCTTCGTTTTACTTTTCCTTCTTCCTGAATGCGGACAATTTCATCTATTGTACTAATAATATCGGCATTTACTTTGCGAATCGTTTCAATATCCACTATTCCTCGCTCCGTTTCTTGTGCAATTTTAATGGTTGAATCTTTCAACATTTCACTATTTCTAGTCAGCAATTCATTTGTTGCATCTGTTATGGCCTGTTGTGCGTTCAGCGCTTGTTGAGATCGCGCAATTCCCAAGGTCAAAATCATCTGATTTTTCCACAAAGGTATCGTATTTACAATACTCGATTGTAATTTCTCCATCAACATTAAACTATTGTTTTGCACCATTCGAATCTGAGGAGAAGATTGTAGGATAATCATACGCGTCAATTTCAAATCGTGTACTTTTCGATCGAAACGGATCACTTGTTGTTCTAAATCTTTATACGCTTGAATTTTTGCAGGATCTTGTTCTTGCTCCACTTCAGCCTTGACTCTCGGTAATTCGATTGTATTCAATTCGCGTAGTTTCTCATCTCCTGCTGCAATATACAAAGACAGCTCTTTGAAGTAATTTTTATTTTCATCGAATAGCTTATCAAACATCGCAACGTCCTTCATCATTAACTTATAATGGCGTTCTAGTTGAAGCTCTATTCCATTAATATTTGTTTCAACCTTATTATATTGCGCTTGTAAACGGGCTATTTTCTTCTTTAAAGTATCTAAAAAAGGAAAAAAACTTTTCTTAGTTGCAATTCCTTCAAATGATTTTACCTCTTCGCGCAAAGAGACTAATATTCCTGAAGTTTCTCCTAAATCTCTTGTTTGTACTTGCTTTAGAATCTCAGTAGCAAAAGAACTCGCTTTTAATTGACTACTTGATCCATATTGGATCACCTGTGTTGTATTCGTTAAATCAATACTTTTTTTATAGTTATCAATTTTCGCTAATTCCTCGGGTGTAAATTCTACTTTAACCTCCGATGCAGTATTTTCAGCGCGCATTTGTTGAATATCTTTTTCCATATTTTAGTTCTAAATAGTTGCTCTTATTTTTTATAAGCTTTAATGAGTATATAGTAGATTAGTTTACATTTTTATCTGAAAAAGCCCTTAGTAACACCTGAATCTTTTAAAGCAAACCATCCTCGCGTAAGGAAGCTAAATAAACATCTGCTTCTACATCTGCTTCTCGATTTTTTTGCTTCAGTTCGTCCAATACTTCTTGTCGAATCGCACTCAAGGCAATATCCAATGTATGTCTTAGTTTTTCCTTGACACGGTGAATCGATTTTCCTTCTAATTTACTCAATTCCACTTGATGAAATTGCCTCAATAAACTCGTCAAAGAAAAAACATGGCGCTCAATAAACAAAGCCGTCTGCCCTTTTTTCAGACTTTCAATCTTTGCCATCAACGCAATTAAATCGACAATTTGACGGGATACACCTTCATCTACAATAGCGATATCCCAGCGTTTTAATTCCTCAATAAAACTTGGTATCGTATTCACTTCTCGTATTGCCTTACTCCTGATAAGTGTAAGATAATCATAGTCTTCCCAATCTAGTGTTATAAATTCTTTCAGATGCTCACGTTGTAAAAATTCTCTCGTATTTGCTCCTAACAAAATGACGGTATAAAAGAGAAAACTACCAAATAACAACATACTCAGTACCATATGAAAGTTGTCATTAAAGCGATAAGAAATCTGAATCAAGGTAAACAGAATAATCCAATTCAGTACATTGAGAGCAAATAAAATACCAACGCCCCATAATCCCTTCATCATTTTGGCCATTTTGGCCTGTTTACCCATGTACCAAATACCTAAAGGGAGAAAGAATGGACAAAGTAAACAGCCTAAAAGTACACTTCCCTTCTTAATTTCCCATATGACGGGTTTTTCTGTTAGCCATCCCATTATATTAACCCTTTAGATTGTACATAATTCTTATAAAAATCAGCCTCACTTGTCATAGACATCACTTCTACATCAAACATGGCGATTAACTCATTTTCAAACGCTTTTTTTGCTAATCCGATTACATGGCGTAATTTGGTTTTAAATTGCTCCGTTTCAGGATCAACTAAAGGCAAATCTTGTAATTCAATATACTGCTTTAGAATACTCTCCAAAGCGGAAGAATGCTTCAGAAAGAAGAGTTTGCTTTTTGCCTCTTCTTTTTCTACAATCAAACCAGCCAAGTGCTCCATTTCTGCCAAATCGTTTTGCATGGTAGTATCCCCTATTTTTGCTCGAAAATCTGCTAGCATAGCGGAGAAAATATCCTTTTCATCAGGTTCATTTAACTGCAATTTCAAAAGATTATCTTTTACTTCGCGATAACTATAGGAAACATCGGCTTCTAATTTCATATATTTCTTCAAATCCAATCGCTCTAAGTATTCCCGCATATAAAAGGACATGTAAACGACAAAAACATAAGCACTACCTAACATTATAAAAACTGTCTCTAAAAAGTCATCACTGCCTTTGGTTGAAGGAGAACTAGAAATGAGTATTGCAAGTATAACCACAACATGAATCGCTAAGACAATCAACGATTTTATCGCCCAAGAAACATAAGATACTCGATAGGCAGCTAAAAAAATAATTAAAGGACCAAAGGCGCCATGCGTTAATAGCGAACAAGTCGCCAATAGTAAAAATAAAGAGAACGTTTGAGATAATTCCCACAACCGACTTCTATCTGTATATCTTCCCATACAACTTCGTAATTTCCATTACATAGAGCCAAATAAATATACTCTAATCAAACCAAATTTCACTAATAAAAGTTAAAATAACAAGTATCAAATCGTTTTTTAATTCATTTAATACTATAACAAAAACTTATGCGCCACATCTAGTATAGCGATCGTCATTTCAATTGAAGCCGATACAGTTTTTCTAGTTTATCTTGCACATTCGTCCAAACCTTTTTAGTCTTTTTTATACTCAGATCGCAACAGGGCCATTACGATCTTATCGTGGTAAATTCCGTCGCGATAACAAGCTTCTTTCAGTACCCCTTCAACAGTAAACCCAGCTCTTTTATACGCTTTGACTCCACCATAATTAAGTTGAGAAACCGTAAGCATAATGCGATTCAACTGCAATACATCAAATCCGTAAGCCAAAATTTCCGCAGTGACCTGGGTACCGATCCCCTTCCCCCATTGCGATTTATCTCCAATAAAGATAAAGTATTCTCCACTGTGATTGAGCGTCGATATACCACTTATCCCTGCATAACCAATTAACTGTCCTGAATCCTTTAAAAACACGCCTATAGTATAGGTATTTTGTTCGACAAACAAACTTTCATACCAGCCATCTATTTGTTCTTTTGAAGTTAACCTCTGAAAAAGACTCAAGGAATACTTGATCACTTCTTCATCGTTAATCCAGGTATAAAAAGGAGTTACATCGTCTTTGGACAAAGGTTTTAATTCAATCATGACTGTTGTATTTAAATTGTATTTAATAACCAAAGATAACCACCATTCTCAAAAAACACGCACTTTTATCTCAATAAAAAAAGCCCTGACACAAAATGTCAGGGCTTTTTAGCTTGTATAGATGAAAGGATTAGTTTCCTTTTTCCATTCTTTCTTTCAACTCAGCAAGAGCGTCGATGTCTCCTAAAGTTGTTTTTTCTGCAGTGTTTACAGAAGTTTCAGCTGTTTTCACATTTTTCTCTTCTTCTTCACGGAAGATAGAAGTGTGAGAAGCAACTACTCTTTTGAATTCTTTGTTGAACTCGATGATTTTGAACTCAGCAGCATCACCTTTTTTCAATTTCTTCCCGTCTTCTTTTTCTAAGTGACGAGTTGGAATGAAAGCTACTACATCTTCTTCGAAAATTACAGTAGCACCTTTGTCAACTAATTCAGAGATTTCACCATTGTGGATTGTACCAACTGCATAAGCATCTTCGTATTTATCCCATGGGTTAGCTGTTGTTTGTTTGTGTCCTAAAGATAATTTACGTCCTTCAACGTCTAACTCTAATACAACAACATCTAATTTATCTCCAACGTTTACAAATTCAGATGGGTGTTTGATTTTTTTCGTCCAAGATAAGTCAGAAATGTAAATTAATCCATCAATTCCTTCTTCTAATTCTACGAATACACCAAAGTTTGTAAAGTTACGAACGATACCTGAATGCTTAGATCCTACTGGATATTTAGCAGTGATATCTGTCCAAGGATCTTGTGATAATTGTTTAATACCTAAAGACATTTTTCTTTCTTCTCTATCAAGAGTTAAGATAACTGCCTCTACTTCGTCTCCAACTTTCACGAAATCTTGTGCTGATCTCAAGTGAGTAGACCAAGACATTTCAGAAACGTGGATTAAACCTTCAACACCTTCAGCAACTTCGATGAAAGCACCGTAATCAGCTAAAACAACTACTTTTCCTTTTACTTTATCACCAACGTTTAAGTTAGCATCTAAAGCATCCCAAGGGTGAGCGTAAAGTTGTTTTAAACCTAATTGGATTCTTGTTTTCTCGTCGTCGAAATCTAAAATTACAACATTTAATTTTTGATCTAACTCTAACACCTCGCTTGGGTGGTTGATTCTTGACCAAGATAAATCTGTAATATGGATTAATCCGTCAACACCTCCTAAGTCAATGAATACTCCGTAAGAAGTAATGTTTTTAACAACACCTTCTAACACTTGACCTTTTTGTAATTGACCGATAATTTCTTTTTTCTGTACTTCGATATCTGCTTCGATAAGCGCTTTGTGTGATACAACAACGTTTTTGAATTCGTGGTTAATTTTAACTACTTTGAATTCCATTGTTTTGTTTACGTATTGATCGTAATCACGGATTGGCTTAACATCGATTTGAGAACCTGGTAAGAATGCTTCGATTCCGAATACGTCAACGATCATACCACCTTTAGTTCTACATTTTACGAAACCATTAACGATTTCTCCTGACTCATGAGCAGCAATAACTCTATCCCAAGCTTTGATTGTACGAGCTTTTCTGTGAGATAAAACTAATTGTCCGTATTTATCTTCTCTTACGTCGATTAATACTTCAACTTTATCACCTACTTTTAAGTTCGGGTTGTAACGGAATTCGTTTAATGAAATAACACCTTCAGACTTAGCATTGATATCTACAATCGCGTCTCTGTCAGTGATTCTCACTACAACTCCCTCAACTACTTCCTCGTCGTCTGTAGAAATAAAAGTTTTGTCTACTAAGCTTTCAAATTCTTTTAATTGATTTGCATCAACTGCATCGATACCATTTTCATAGTTATCCCAATTAAAGTCTTTTAAAAATTCTTCCTGTGTTTTGATGTTTTCAGACATGTGCTGATAATAAATTTGTATTCTGTTTTATCTCGTTTCTTTATACAGCAATAAGGAACAGAAGTGGTTTTACATTTATAACTGTTTGACTTTTAGTGAAACAACGCTGATCTAAAAGCTGTGCAAAAGTACAACAATTTTTAAATGTAAAAAATATATTTACAGTATTTTTTAAATCAAATGACTCAACTCTAAAGTATTAGAAACAAAAAAAAGCTAACGAAATGATCCGTTAGCTTTAAACAATTTTATAATAATGAAAAAAGAATTAATTACTCATATGGAGTTGTTCTTTGTCTTGGGCGTCCATTCGACGCTTTTTTTGAAATCCTTTAAAAATTTTATTGTCTTTGTAAAGATCCCAATTCATTAACCCAACACTCAATAAAACAACTACTAAACCACCTATTTGTAGACTTGTAATAATATCATCCGTAAAGAAGTAACTTAAAGCTACTGCAACCACAGGGTTTACATAGGCATATGTACTCACTTCTGTTACGGGTCTGTTCTGAATCAACCAAATATAAGATCCAAAAGCTAAGATCGATCCAAATGTTATTAAATACACCAAAGAGAACCATCCTGAAGCTGTAATTTCATAGATATCAAATTGAGCATATTCGCCGTTTAACAACGCTACGATCGTAAATAAAACCCCAGCGGTAATCATCTGCCATGATGTTTTAACCATCACGTGTAAATCTTCTCCTTGATCCTCATTTTTCGTCTTTGAATACTTAGAATATAGTGATCCTACCGTCCATGCAATTGATCCTAAAATCAACAACACCATACAGAAAATATTTAGTAATCGCTGACTCTCATCACCAGCAATTGTAATTTGCTCGGCAAACAACATGATAACCCCAACAAATCCAAGGATCAATCCCAATATAATTGGCAAGCTTGAAAAATTGTGTTTCCATTGTTTTTTATCCAAAATAATAAACCACAACGCCGCTGCCGCTGCCATAATAGCTGCAATTCCACTTGATACGTGCTGCTCTGCCCAAATTAACGCTCCCATGTCAATGAAAAGTAGTAAAAATCCAGTGATACAAGCTTGTTTAACCACTTGTTTATTAAAGATCTTGTACCCTCTCATTTTACAATAGGTCAATAAAATCATACTGGCAGCAAAAAAACGCAAGGATCCTAAAACAAAGGGAGTAAAATCACTCAATGCTTTATGAATAAAAAAGAAAGTAGATCCCCATACGAAGTATACAACTAAGTAAGCACCTAAGACTAATTTATTATTGGTTTGATTTGTAGCTACTGCTTTCATAACTATTCTAATGTATCAGGAATTATTAATTTATTATCTTCTTTTACTGTTTGCAATACGATGATTGTTCTTGTTGAAATGATGCCCTCAATTTTAGATAGAGAATTGCGCATTAAATTGACAAGAGCAATTGAATCAGATGTTCTTACTTTTACGATATAACCATCATCACCAGCAATATCGTGCACTTCTAAAACCTCTGGAATCTCAGCTAAGGCTTTTCCTGTGTTTTCATCTCCAATGATCTCATCTACTTTAATAAAAATAAAAGAGAGCATTTTCTGATTGATCGCATTAGGATTAACCCTTGCATGATAGGCTACAATCGCATCTTTGTGTTCTAGTTTTTTTACGCGCTCTAACACTGCTGATGGAGCCATTCCAAGCTCACGTGCTAATTCAGAATTATTGATTCTAGCATTGTCTTGCATCATACGCAAAATCTTTAAATCAATTTCATCTAACTTATATTCCATCGTTTTCTAGTTTTACCCTGCAAAGATAATTAAAAAGAATAATATACGGAAATTTTTATTGTTTAATGAACATTATTCGGTAGTTAAATATTTGTAAACAAAATAATTCGGCTTAAAAAATATTTATTGAATAATAACTAGAAATATTAGGTAAAAAAAATATTCTATTTAAAACAAAGGTACTTTTACTAATAAAAACACAAAGAAACAGGAAAAACAAGAGTAAGTAGGCCGAATAGTTTTGATTTGCTTTTGGCGTTTGGCTTTTGTTAGTTGTTTGGATGGAGAAGGGAAATGAGAAATGAGAGAAGGGAAATGAGAAATGCGTGAAATTTTCAATACAAAGAAGATGTTCTCTTTAATTGCGTGATTTGTTCACCAGCAGATTCTACTCTTCTCCCATTTCCCATCACCATAATCCAAAAAAAAAGCCTGACTACTTGCGTAATCAGGCTTTCAAAAGAAGGGCGACGACATACTCTCCCACCATGTGGC
>NZ_JBMVQX010000049.1:0-17638 GCF_050522745.1 Myroides sp. C15-4
GAATTTCCGTCATAATGTACGTTACCCGCATTCTCTGTAAGGTATTGATTTAAAATTTCTTGAACATTCGTATTATTGATAATGTCTTCGAAGTTGTTGATCACATCAGCCTGAACATCAATCATGACTTCCGTCCCTGCCTCATTTTTATACGTATACTTTCCATTACCTGATGAATCTTTAACTAACGTGGTAACGATATTTAAACTTTGAAGATCTATAAAAATAACATCATCATTTTCATCATATAGTTTAAGTAAATCATCTTCAACTACAAAACTTTTATTTTTTGCATTACTCCATTCTTTACCATCTAATTCTGTTAAAAATCGATTCCAATTATTTCCTTTCCAAAAATAATATCCTGGTTGTAAATCTCCTGAATCTGTTACGTTATAAACCAATAAACTTTCAACATTTCCATTGGTAATCGTACCATTGTCAGTAAGACTTTTCAATTCAACTCGAGGGATTAGAACCCCTCTTTTATCAGAAGTTATTTCAAGTTGAGAAGAAGGATTAGGGTTAGCCGTACCTATTCCAACTTGAGCGTAACTTATTGCCCCAGTACAAAAAGCACCGAGTAAAATCCATCTCTTTTTCATGTGATTAGTTGTTTAAATTATGTTTCCTGCGTATTAAATTTCTTTAATAATAAATTCACTGCGTCTATTTTCTTGGTGTTCCGAAGTCGTACACGGTACACCATTGCTACATTTGTTTAGCAACTGACTTTCTCCATATCCTCGTCCTGTCAAGCGACTCGGATCGATTCCTTGTTCAATCATCCATTTAATAGTTGATTTCACACGACGATCGGATAAACTCATGTTGTATACATCATTTCCTCTACTATCTGTATGAGAGCGAACATCAATTTTTATGGAAGGGTATTCTTTCAATACCTCGACTACTTTCATCAACTCAATTGCAGCATCTCTGCGGATATTCGATTTATCAAAATCAAAGTAGATCGGTTGTAAATTGAGTCTTTTAAATAAATCATCGTTTAAGCCTAGCGGTTTCTCCGCTTTTTCTAAGCCGATATTCACTACTTTAACTCCAGGTTCTCGATTTACATTAAAAGCAACTTCAACGGTATTATAGGATTCTTTTTCTGCTTTAATGCGGTACTTATATCCACAATCTAAAAGTGAAGTGATATAATATCCTTTCGCATTGGTGTAAAGTGTATCTGATTTTTGATAAAGCGCATCTGAAATAACAATCAAGGCATTCGCTACGATTTCATTGGTATCTTTGTCGTATACTGTTCCTTCAATCGTTTGCTTACACGGTTTTTCAGCAAGGAAATAAATATCATCTGATCCTTGTCCTTCAGCGCGGTTTGAACTAACAAATCCTTTATTTTGTTTGGGATCCAAGTAGAACCCAAAATCATCCATGCTGCTATTAATAGGGGTTCCCATATTCACGACAGGACCAAAACTTCCATTAGGATAAATCTTAGTGGTAAATATGTCCAATCCCCCTAAACCTAGATGCCCATCAGAAGAGAAATACAACTGATAATCAGAAGCTATAAAAGGAAAGTTTTCTCTACCTTCTGTATTGATAGCGGAACCTAAATTTTCAACTGGACCATATCCCTCATGCTCATACAAAGCCACGCGAAATAAATCGGACTGCCCTCTTGTACCTTGTCGATCAGAAGCAAAGTACAACCACTTATCATCGGGTGTTAATGCAGGATGGGCGGTATTAAAATTATCCGAATTGAATGGCAATTCTTCTACTTGTCCCCACTTTCCATCCGCTTGTTTTACTGCTTTGTATAATTTCAATAAAGAAGTCTTCTCTTTATTTTGCTTGCTTTTTCCACTTGCTTTGGAATTGTTACGCGTGAAATACATCGTATTGCCATCTTGTGTAAAAACAGCGGTTGCATCATTAACTTCTGAATTGATTTCTGGTGCAAAAAGTACTGGTTCTCCAAAACCACTTTGACCAATCGTTGAACGATATAAACTGGTGTAACTTTCATTTGTCCAAGCATGGATTTTACTACTACTACCTTGCTGATCTGTAGCCCGTGCTGACGTAAATATAAACTGATCTCCAAGCAGGGTTCCGCCATAATCTGAATAGGCTGTATTAAAATCTAAGCGTTTAATATCATAGCGATCCGATCGATTTTCAATATGAGCCAAATAATCGCGGTTCTTGCTATATAGCTCTACCCTAGAATCTCGCTGTTCTAATACTGCAAACTGATCCATCATTTGTTTCGATTTTGTATAATCTTCCACTGACTTTAAAGTTTGTGCATAGCGATAGTAATATTCTGAAGGTAATTTGGCCAATTCTTTATCTTCATAATTCCCCTCAAAGAGCTCCGTATACCATGTATTTGCCTCAACTAATTTTCCATTAAAATAGTAAGCATCAGCGAGGTTTTGCAGAATAGAGGTATTGACATATCCTTGATTCGCCATGCGTTCATACACTTTAATGGCATCAACATAGGCCAATCGATCAAAGCTTTTATCAGCCTGTTTTTCCTTTTTAATTTGACTATAACCTGTTGTGCTTAAGCCCAAGGCTATACTTAATATTCCAAGTTGTATTATTTGTTTCACCATACTTGTACTGATTAGAAGAATCTTGGCGCAGCAACGCGCTTGTAGCTATTAAACAAAGTGAATCGCATAAAGATTTCATGAGATCCCGAATTATATCGAGCCAATTTGGAAGTTTCAGCATCATAGCTATAACCAACCATAATCTGATCTGACACTTGAAAACCAACTAAACCACTTACGGCAGCATCCCATCGGTAAGCAACTCCTGCGGTAAACTTATCTACAAACATGAAATTAGCAGATACATCCATCTGCAAGGGAGATCCTTGCTCCATTTTCACCATAGCAGCTGGTTTAAATTTGATATCGTTATTTAAATCAAACACGTATCCCCCTGTCACATATAAGTGCATTTTTTCACGCATTGTTTTGACATTATTATCGTCATAACGCGAACGAGTTAGTAATGTGGGTACTGAAACACCTACATAAGCCTTATCTGAATACAAGAATAATCCCGCCCCTATATTGGCATTAAATTCATTCTTAATATCATCTTCTGCTACAGGATCTGTCGGGTTGTAAATATGTAACTTACTGTAATTCACATCTAGTAAATTTGCAGACCCTTTCAATCCAAAAGCTAACTTATAATTGTAGTTCAGATTCACAGCATAAGATAAATCAACCGATAAAGTATTATCGTCCATCACACCTAAATGATCATTGACAAAACTCACCCCTAATCCCAATCCTGATTCACCCAAAGGAGTATTGACAGATAAAGTTGCTGTTTTAGGAGCTCCCTCTAACCCCACCCATTGGGTGCGATACAAACCAAAAATATTCAACCCTTCTCTACTTCCCGCATAAGCAGGGTTGATGTTCGAGTGGTTATACATATACTGCGTATATTGTGGATCTTGTTGTGCATAGGATTGTTCCATACAAAACAAACCTACCCCTCCAAGAACAAAAGTCTTTATTGTGTTTTTTAGTCTCATCTATTTTGGGATTTAATTGGTCTCTACATGTAAATTGGCCGCTTTCTTAATCATACGACTACCATTAGCATCTTTGTATTCATAAGTCACTACGTAGTAATACGTTCCACTCGGTAATTTTTTATTTTTATCCACTGTAATCTTACCGTCTGAATAGCCTCTAAATACATTTACACTTCCATCTCCTTTTGGATCATATCCCGTAGTTTCATATACTTTTACCCCCCAACGGTTGTAAATTTCTACGCGGTTATTGGGATATTTGTTGATATTATCAATGATGAAGTAATCATTTTTACCATCTCCATCAGGTGTGACTAAATTGTAAATCACTACATCACCTTCAATAATCCAATCCTTTTTTACTGTAGCTAGCGTGAAATAACCAAAATCTTTAATTTCTGCGACTGTTGTTACCCTATTAAGAGACATATCCACAACTCCTCCTTCATCCACCCATAACTGTTCTTTGGCATCCCAACGGACAATATGCAATTCCTCTTCTGGATTTTTAAGTAATTCCGGAGGTGTAGTTTCCTCATTCCAATCCAAACTCAAGACAACCATATTCGGTTGTTTTAAATTCCCTTCCAATCGCCAATATTCTTTCTCATTTAACACCTTAATTACCCCTGCTGTTTTTTTGTGTGCTGTAAAAAACGGAGCATCTTCTAAATAATATTGCCCGACAATAGTGGCTAAAATGTCATCTGGTGCACTAATCACTGCTGGACGAAAATATTTTTTATGTCCAATAGGATATTCAAAGCGATCATTTCCTTTCTTTTCTACTGCTCCTTCAATAAAGCTGTGATTGCCAACATTCTCATGTCGAGCACCTGCAAGGAAAGTAACCATACCATTAGAAACTGAAGTACTAGCATTTTTTGTTGAATCTACTTGTACAATACCATTTTTAAAATGAGCCAAACCTGAAATATCAATATTGTTCTTTAAGTCAAAAGCAATTCCATTTAGTTCGCTGTCAAATTCAATATTGTAGAAAGAAGCCAAACTATTTCCAGTGATTCGCTTTGCTAGGGAAGAATTAGATACTATAAAAAAAGTAGAAGAGCTCTTCATGGAAGAAGAAATTCCATAATAACCATCATTTGTAAAATCCTTATAATAATACACGCTCCCATCATTCACAAAAGTACCAGAAGCTGTATTTGTAAAATCGAGCTGAGTAGATAAAATGGTTTCTGGGCGGACACTGAATAAACCTGTATTCACTAACTGAATATGCTCCGATTCGTCTTGTCCATAAGATAAGGTATGAACACAAACAAGCAGCAAGAAGGTTAATTTGAAATAATTCTGACTCATATAAGTTTTATTTAATGGTTGGTATTCCTTTCTATTGCCCCAGTATCACTATACTACCCAATATATTGAAGCACTAAAACATATCTTAATTTTAATACACATATATTAAAATTCACATAAATTTAAATAAAAAATTGAATCAAAACCAAATTTAAGCTAAATTTAAACTAAAGTTAATTTAGCAATAACATTAAAAAAAGATTGTTTATTTAATAAAAAAACAATCAAATAAAACAAAACAAATGTTTTTAAATGAATTTATCAATATTTCTATTTAAAATTTGATTTTATAATAATTTTATTTTTATTAAAACACATCAAACACATTTATTCTAATATATAGAGCCATCAACACTATTTATTTAATTTAAATTATTAAAAATTTGAAAATGATTCTTGTTTAAAGTAGTTTAAAAAAAGTGTTATAAAAAACAACTAGTAACAGGTTTACCTCACATTTGGGTGCAAGTATTTAATTTACTGCATCAAAAAAACATTTCACTAAATATCAGCAACTTAGATTTTCAAAACCAACAACTCTTGTCAAATAATAAGAATCAATCATATCTTTTATGGAGTCAATCGCATTGGAAGATAAAACCAGTATAGAACACAATTTATAAGTGAGATTAGAACAAGATAAAACAAGTAAATTCGAGTAGATTTATTGTGATAACAGTACAAGACAAATCAATTCCTTACAAGATTATATCGATAAAAGCATTGCTTTAGTAAGATTAATTCACTAAAATATGATTTCCATACAGGAACCATGTGGGGTTATTCTACTAAAATTATAGCTTTTATAGTATCCTAAATTCGTGTTTATTTTCCTATTACCATACTTGTTACTTAATACAATAAATTAAAGAATTAACAAAGAGAAAATAAATAAAATTTATAGGTCGAAACCAAGGGGAAATTAATGCTAGCATAAAAAAAACAGGCAAGAGAAATCTTCACACTATTGCCTGTTTTTTTGTTGTCTAATACTCCTTAAAAAGTTATACTAAATTCTTCTTTTAGTGGTTGTGCTTTTTTCAGTGCAGTAATCCAATCATATTTTACTTCGGCAGAACCTATATATTTTAATTAAATATTATCACAGTCGTGAAAAAAAATATATAAATCTAAAGACATATTTTTAGACTTAAACCAATCTTCTCCTTTTATCTTTATAAGATATTTATACTACTTTCAATAAAGTTTCACAGTAATTACAAAATGACCATATTCAATTTTATGATTACTATCAGTAATAGTACAAACAAACAAATAACTATCTTTAGATACTTGTCAGTAATGCACTAGCGAGCTTAATTCTCTATAGACTGGAGTAGCTGTATTTAGAAATGTTTCTAAATTATCTACAACTAATTTTTTACTTTGGAGATCCTCTGCTTGAAGCTTAAAGAAGTTTTCAATTTCCTCTAATAATCGATCCATTATAAAAACACCTGGCACAATAGGATAATTATCAAAATGTCCCTTACATTGTTCAATTGTAAAAGCGGGAATTTGAATTTTAAAACAAAATGGTTCGATTAAATTCACCATTAAATCTTCATTTATTGGAGCACTTTCTGCAGGGATTTTTTCTGTATAAAAACTGCTAAAAGCCTCGTTAAAAGCATTTTCATCGAAAATAACATATTCTAGTTCAGAGGTATAAAACAATTGATTTTGATTATTCAAAACGTCTACTAAAACTTTTCCTTTACGCTTTGAAAATGAAAAAGGCTTAGCACAATACTTTAATCCATCTTCTACAATCGTACTATTGATTTTTCTTATTCTAATTTTTTCAGCTAAAAAAATGTTTAAAAAGAGATATCCATGGCTGTCAATAAAGAGATACTTCCTAATGATGCAACTGTTTGTCCTATTGCTTTAAATCCTCTCAATTGACTATCTGAGCTACTTGTTGTAATATACTCTACTGTAGATTCCTTCATTACCAAATTATCCATTGGAAATAAATAAGGATAATTCTCCCCGATGTAATTATACAAATGTTTCATCTTACAAATTATTTTGTTTAATAATATAAGTACAGTCTATATTTGAATTTTCGTCATAGAAAGATTGGGATACTTGTATTTCTATATTACTTAATTGAAGATAATCTTTGATTCCATCTAAAAAAGCTATTAAAGTGGGAAAAGTTAGATACTGATCAATTTTACATTGTTTAGCAGCTCTGTGATAACGATCAACACCTTTCAAATGAATCACAGCATAATCTGAAGTATATTCTTGCACATCAAACTTGAACTCCGGACTCGAAGTGTAAATAGCAGAAATAGCGACCATAACCATTGACCTGCAATCTCGAACCATAGTAGAATCTTTAATTAATGCTTGCTCTGCTTTTGCTTTGCCAAGATTATAAAATAGTTTATCGGAGTGCAAACGTATTTTATCTACTCCATACTGCTCTCCTATTGACTGTAATTGCAAAGCATAGAATTGGGAGGTAATATTGGATAAATTAATCGCTAAGTCTGACACGGTCGAAGGAAGATATAAATCAATTAATTTCTCTTTAATCTGCTGTGAAGGATATTGATCATCTCCTCTTAAGAGACGTAATTCTTCAAATAAACTATTTTTCCCTTTCATTGTTACATGTTTTATTGTTATTTTTTTAAGTTAAAACAACAAAATAATACTCATAAAAATACAATAAAAATAATACTACAAATTAAAATAACTAAAAATAATTTACATAATAAAACATGTTAGCTAATTTTAGAGCAACCTACTCTTCTCTTATACCTATTACTTAATGCTATTAGTTGTTTAAATCTTAGTTTAAGTGACTTTTAAAAAGAGCTATACTTTATTAACATTTAAATACCCTTTTATTAAAAGATAATAGTTAGTTTTACTTGTATTATTTAATTAAATAACGTTGAATACATCTATTGAAATAAAAAATAAAATTGAGTCAATAACACTAATAAAAGTTTCTCCTTTTAGGCAAGAAATTCGCAAAACAAATCCTCATAAACACAATAATTACTTTGAAATTATTTATTTAAGCGAGGGAACAGGCTTTCATACAATTGATCAAGCTGTATTTTCGATAACTACTCCTACAGTTTTTTTTATACAAAAGGAGCAAGTTCATTTTTGGGATATTACAAGTAAACCTAAAGGCTTTGTAGTTCTATTAAAAAAAGAATTCTTGCAAGCCTCATTAGATTATAAGCTAAGAGACCTCCTGTCTCAATTAAGTCATCTTACTTGCTTAAAAATAAATGATACCCAAAGTATTGATGCATTATTTCATCTACTTGTATCAGAGAAGGATCTTACGGTAACAGAAGGTCTACTAAAAGCTTTATTAGCTAAGATAATAGCAAGATCTACTCCTTTTTCTACTTCCGTAAATAAAAGCGATACGATCGCCTTGTTTCAGGATTTTTTAAAGCAAACAAATAACTTACATAACAGTGTTGCCTATTATGCTCAAAGATTAAAAATTTCACCACAAAAGCTAAATGCCATCTGTCGCAAAACACTCCAACAGTCAGCATCCGAAATATTAGCAGAACATATTATTGATGAAGCAAAAAGACAATTACTATATTCTGACAACAGTGTTAGTGAAATTGCTTACAACCTAAACTTTAGTGACTCTTCTTACTTTATAAAATACTTCAAGCGCTATATGGGTATTACTCCTAAAGCATTTCGGGAAATTTAAAGTACCATTCTTTTTTCAAATTCACCTTATTTTAGGTTCTAATTGTGACATATTTGTATGATTAAAAATTCTTAAGATATGAATACCAAACAAGGTGAAGTAAGCCTCAAAGAAATAATCAAGGTCTTTACAAAATTAGGGATTATTGGTTTTGGAGGTCCTGCGGCTCATATTGCAATGATGAGAGAGGAAGTAGTTGTAAAAAGAAAATGGATGGATGAACAGCACTTTTTAGATCTACTTGGTGCTACTAATTTAATTCCTGGCCCTAACAGTACAGAAATGGCCATTCACATTGGTTATGATAAAGCGGGCTGGAAAGGTCTTATAATTGCAGGGCTTTGTTTTATTCTTCCTGCGGTTTTACTTACAGGTGTATTGGCTTATTTTTATAAAAATTATGGAGAATTACCCCAAATTCAACCATTTCTCTATGGAATTAAACCTGCTATTATTGCTATTATCCTTGGAGCTGTATTTCCACTAGCCAAAAAATCTATTAAATCCTTATTCTTAGCCTTTATAGGACTTATTGTCTTAGTAGCTTCTTTATTTGGGACTAATGAGATCATTTTAATGTTTGGAGCTGGCTTTTTAGCTTATGTAGTTTTTTATATTAATACTACAAAGCGAAGTACCTTACAAAGTTTTCTTCCATTCCCCTTCTTACTTAGTATACAAAATACTCATTTCACCAATACCAATATGCAGCTATTTTGGATTTTTCTTAAAATAGGGGCTATACTGTACGGTAGTGGCTATGTATTATTTGCTTTTTTAGATACAGAACTCGTGCAAACAGGTTTACTCACCAAAGAACAACTTATAGATTCTATTGCTGTAGGACAATTCACACCAGGACCTGTTTTCTCTTCCGTTACTTTTATTGGTTTTCAAATTAATGGTTTATCTGGAGCAATTCTTTCAACTGTTGCAATTTTTTTACCATCCTTTATTCTAGTAGCCTTACTAAACCCATTGATGAAAAAACTTCGCAACTCAAAAGGATTATCTGTCTTTTTAGATGCGGTGAATGTTGCCTCTGTCGCCTTGATTGTCGCTGTTTGTATAACGATGACACGAGATGTGTTGCTGAACTGGCAAACCCTTGTTATTACCCTACTTAGTGGCATACTCGTTTTTAAATTTAAAAAAGTAAATAGTGCTCTTATTGTTTTAGCAGGAGCTTTGTTGGGTTATATCCTCTTTTAATTGTTCGCTTTTCTTGTATTTATTTAGCCTTTATTACCGATGTATCTTCCTTGTCATGTTCAACCCAAATCAAACGAGATACATCATAACCAATTTCATTAGCTAGTGTCAAGTATTGTTGTTTAATAGCTTCGGGAATACCTTTTTCTCTAGATAAAATCCATAAATAATCAAGATCCTTTCCTGCTATTAGAGCATATTTATAATCTGAATCTAATGCAATGATATTATAACCCGAATAAAAAGGACCGAAAAAGCTAACTTTAAGTGCACCTACATTTTTCTCTGCTCTGAACTTAGCTATTCCTTCTGCTTGTTTCCATTCTTTGGTTTTAACATTAAAACCTCGATTTAAAACCTTGAGATTTCCTTTCTTGTCCAAACTATAGTAAGCTGTGGTATTATTTAAATCTCTTTCAAAATAAAAATCAAACCGAGCAATTTCATACCATGTTCCCAAATAACGATTTACATCAAAATTTTCAACGGGTTTAGCTTTTTCTGGTATTGTACTTGCATTACATGACACAAACAAAAAAGATAGAATAGCAAAAAAACTTATTCTATAAAACACTTGTAAATTCATAAAAAATTAGTTTATCTCAAAAATAAAAAAATAAATGATGGATTGATTTATTCTAGTGATTAATTTAATAGAAACGATTTGAAACGATTTAAAAATAACAATATTTTATCACTTTGCATAATATTTCTTTTTCATCCACAAACTCACTCGTACCAGTAGAATCAACACAGGAACTTCAACTAAAGGTCCGATAACCCCCACAAAAGCTTGGGGCGAGTGAATTCCAAATACGGCAATAGCAACAGCAATAGCTAGTTCAAAATTATTACCTGCTGCAGTAAAAGAAATAGCCGCATTTTTATCATAATCCACATGCATTGATTTATTTACGAAGAAGCTGACAAAGAACATCAAGACAAAATAAATAATTAGTGGGATAGCAACTTTGATAACCTGCATTGGTAATTGAACAATCTGCTCTCCTTTTAAGCTAAACATAAGCACAATGGTAAACAGTAAAGCATATAAAGTAAAGGGGGAAATAAAAGGGATAAACTTGCGCTTAAACCAAGCTTCTCCTTTTATTCTAATGAGATACTTATGACTTAAAAAACCTGCTAAAAATGGAATTCCTAAATAAATAAGCACACTTTGTACTACATCGCTCATCTTAATTGAAATAGCATAATCAGCAAATCCAAAATAAGAAGGTAATACGTTGATAAAAAGCCAAACAAAGAAGCTATAAAACAGCACTTGGAAAACACTATTTAATGCAATCAGTAAGGCTGCATATTCTCGATTACCTTTTGCTAAATCATTCCATACAATCACCATTGCAATACATCTGGCTAAACCAATAAGGATCAACCCTACCATATAATCAGGTTCATCACGCATGAAAATAATAGCCAGAACAAACATTAAAACAGGTCCTACAATCCAGTTTAAGAAAAGAGATAAGCCTAAGACTTTTTTATCCCTAAAAGCCAGTGGTAATAGATTATAATCAACCTTAGCCAGTGGAGGATACATCATGACGATTAGTCCTATAGCCAACGGAATATTGGTCGTTCCAATGGACAGTTTATCCATCACATTAGAAACACTTGGAAATACATTTCCTAAGAGAACACCAATCCCCATAGCCAAGAAAATCCAAAGAGTTAAGTATCGATCTAAAAATTTCATTCTAACTTGCATGACTTATTTTTTAATTTGTGACACGATGTAAAACATTTCACTTGCAATTTCAAGGCTTCGATTAAAATATCCTGCTTGCTGGTTTTCCGTTCCATCAAATACCTTCGGATCCTCAAATGTAATAGGGATTCTGCGCTCAGCACCTGCTATAAAAGGACAGTCCCCATCTGCCTGTGAACAAGTCATTACCGCTGCAAAATTGCTACTTGGATTAAAAACTGCATCGTACTTCTTAGAAAAACCAATAATAGGAATTTCATTATCATCATACTTTATCGCATAAATAGGATTCTCTCCTTCCGAAATTTTAAATACGTTAAATCCCTGTTCTTTTAAAACTGTAGCAACTATGGGATACATCGTTGTTTGTTCAGTCCCTCCTGAATAACAAATAACATCTGGAATACCATAATAAGTTGCTGCTACTTGCATCCAAATCTGAGCCAAATGACTTCTTCTTGAATTATGCGTACAAATAAAATTGATTCGAATTGGAGATTTTGAATCAACCTTAGCTTGAATGTATGCCAGTAAAGGAGCTAAAACTTCTTTTCTATGATCAGTTATCACTCTTGATTCAAGCATAATGCTAATTGTAGTTGATAATTTTTTATACATCTTTTACCTTTTTTAAGATTAACAACATCCAGCGTTAGAATCGCAACAACTAGTTTGATTTACCTGATCACTTGGTGTAATTCCACAAGCATCTTCAGCTAAACAAGCAGTCAATGTATTTTTTAATAGAAAGTGAGTTCCATTAAATTCTAAGAAATACTTTCCTATTGTTTCTTTACCTTGAACTTCTACTTCAATATCTGCATCAACAATACCTAATTTTGTTTCTGATAATCGAATAATATTAAGCAATTTACCAGCTTTTAAATGGTGTTCATAATCATCTGCATTCCACAATTGAAAACTTACCTTAACCTCTTCTCTTATTGTACCTCCACAGTCAATAAACTTTTTTGTTACCTGACCTACTTCTGTTACATGGAAATGTCCTGCTACAAACGTCCCATCTTCAAATTGAAAATCTACTCGATCTAATTTTTCTAACACTACTTTTACTTCTGATAATTTCATATTTTATCTGTTTTAAATTATTTTAATATCGCAATATTACGATGATGTTGAATAAAAATATTAACAGCAATCCTTTGATTGTATTTTTTGAGCGAAGAAGAATTCAAACTCCTTGAAGAATTCATTCCACACTGCATCGTCAATACAATAACAAACGGATTTACCATCAATTGTTCCTTTTATAAGTCCACTATTCTTAAGCTCTTTTAAGTGCTGTGAAATAGTCGCTTGAGCCAATCCAAGTTCTTCTACCAAATCATTGCAAATACAAGCCTCTTGATTGATAATATACTGAAGAATGGCAAGTCTTGCTGGATGCCCTAAAACCTTAAACATAAGCGATAACCTATTCTTTTTATCACTAAATAATTCTGATTTTGTTACTCCCATTATTTTACACCTAATTATACATCGCAATATTACGATGAATATTTAAACTATGCAAGTTTAATTAATTTTTATAGCAAATACGATAATATATTATTCTGTAATGTGATTAGACTTCATAAACTTTGAAAAGAAAATACTCACTTCATACAATAAAACTAATGGTATAACCAAAATAACTTGACTCAATACATCTGGAGGGGTAATAATTGCTGATGCAACTAAAATCAAAACATAAGCATATCTGCGATACCCTTTGAGTGTATCTGTTGATAAAATTCCCATCTTGTATAATACTAGAATGACAACTGGCAAAACAAACACAATACCTGATGCTAGTATAGTGGTTCTAACAAGAGAAATATATGAAGTAAGATCGATTTGATTAGCAACAATACTACTAATCTCTATATTCATAAAAAAATGAATAGATAACGGAACTATAATAAAATATCCAAACAAGACACCTATAAAAAATAAAAGACTTGTGATTGTTACAAATACAATACTATATCTTATCTTACTATTATATAATTTAGGTTGTACAAGTTTCCAAATTTGATACAAAATCCAAGGAAATGAAGTTATTAGTCCAAAGGTAAAACTAGTCCAAATCATAATCTTTAACTGACCATCCATTTTTCGATTTTGAATATCAAAATCAATCCCTTCCATATACAATGATGAACTCAAATTAAAAAAATCTATCAAAGAACGATGCCAAATATAAATAGGAAAATTAGGGTTCTTAGGAGCAAATAATATTTGCTCAAAAATAAAGTTAGTATATAAAAACGCTATGCTACTACATAAAACAATTCCAATAAAACACTTGATTAAAAAACTTCTTAAAAGTCCAACAAAATTCAAAAATGTCTTTTTCTTAATATCTATATCCATATCTTATTATAAGATGCTAAACTACTGCTATTTTAATTATTTAATATCCAAATTAGGGCTTAGTTTTTAGTTGCTCTAAATATAGTTGTATGCGCTTGATTTAGCTCATCCACATAGTTCCACTCTAAAGCTTTATTTTCATTTTCTGCAAAAATAGTAGCTAACTTATTTGTATAGGGAGAAATATCAGAGACATACTATTCTACAAACCAAAACGTTATCCTTACTGACTAATTCACCTAGATCAGCGTTAATATTATCAGTAAATGGTGATTATTTTACTAAATTCAAGAGACAAATGCTAAATAATTAGCAAACTATTCTAGTTCTAAAAAAAAACATACTTAAAAAAAATCTGAATAAGATTTCTCTTGTAGTGCTTTTTTACCTACTTAGTGATATATCTTTGATTTTTTACTTCAATAATTCTTCTTTTAAAAAACTTATAAAGTTACATTCTTTATTTGTAATAATATTAAAAAATAAATTTATAACAAGTAAAAAATCATTAGATTTATAATTCTAAAACTAGTTCTCCTTATTTACTAGTTGTCTTTTAAAAAGAGAAAGTCCTAGGACTTTCTCTTTTTTCTATTTAGTTACAATTTAAACTTCGTCTATAAAGTAACGTAAACTCCGCTTATTACCAAAAATATTATATCTACTTTTTGTCTTTACCTCCTAACAGACCTTAATGAAGATAACTATTTTTACTTTATCTGGTTATTCCCTTTCTCCTGTATAGGATTATTTCCTTGAACAAGTAAAATGGTATCTGCCTTTAATCGAGTCTTTAACCAATTATTAAGTAGCTTACCATCTACTGCCTTTGTTTTTTCTTTTTGATTAAAAATAACTAACCAATTCATTGTAATACTATCAGTTTTTATATATCGCTCTACTTTCCCAATGGATACTTCTTCTATATTAGGAAAAAGTACATTAATTTCATTTATCAAATTAGGTTCATCCACTTTATACTTAGACAGTTCTTTTTTTAAGTCATTGATTATAATATCTTTCTCTGCATATGATCGATCTTGCTTACTGAGTTCATTTAAAATTTCTGATTTAATATCCTTTTCATCTTGTTTAAATGTCAGCTCTACATTGTCTAGACCTCTTTCCTTTAATAACCTGTTGTAGAGTAAAATATTTTCTTCAGTTAATTTCTTATCCAAAAAAGCAAGTTCTACTTTTTTGGGCTTAGTATTATAATTAATCTTTTTATAAATCACAGTATACCCTCTATCATTAAACTCAGAATCAATGAACTCCTCGACAGTTTTTGTGAATTTCTTTTCTTCAAATAACGTATAAGCCAAGTAGAAACTAGGTACAATCATCACAACAATCAACATACTAATACCATATCTTATACGTCTTTCTTTCTGGGTATCTAAAGTAGATGATGTTGGATATTTCAAGTACTTAATAACAAAAAAAGTAGCAATACAAATAAAAAAACAGTTAATAGTATACAGGTAAAAAGCTCCCAAAAAGTAACTTATATTAAATGTAGCTAACCCATATCCTGCTGTACATAAAGGGGGCATTAATGCAGTAGCAATAGCAACTCCTGGTATAGGATTTCCTTTTTCAACCCTAGTAATAGAGATAACTCCAACAAGACCTCCAAAAAAAGCAATCAAAACATCATAAATTGTTGGGGAAGTACGAGCTAATAACTCAGATTGAACATCCTTAAAAGGACTAACGTAGAAATAAATAGCAGAAACTAATAAACTAACAATAGTAGCAATGATTAAGTTTTTTATTGCGATTTTTAGCAATAAAAAATTATAAGTTCCTAAGGCAAAGCCTGCACCTACAATTGGTCCCATCAATGGAGAAATTAACATGGCACCTATAATTACTGCTGTTGAATTTACATTTAACCCAACAGATGCAATGATAATGGCACAAGCTAAAATCCATAGATTAGCTCCCTTAAAGGCAATATTAGCTCTAATGTTTTCTAGAACTTTTTCCCCTTTCTCTTCTCCTTTATGCAGATTAATGTAATCAAAAAACTTATTTGTCATCTGCTCTTATTTTTATTGTTATTTTTTTTCTCTACTCAAAACATAATATCCAATCACTCCCCCAATTATAGAAGCGACAAAGATTCCTATCTTAGCTTGAGTCATATATTCCTCACTTGTAAAAGCTAATGAAGTTACGAATAAAGACATGGTAAAACCAATAGCTGCAAGAAGGCTCAGTCCAAAAAGATTTTTAATATTCATCCCCTCAGGGAAAGGAGCTACTTTTAATTTTACCAAAACAACTGTAAAACCTACTACTCCTATTATCTTTCCAACCAATAAACCAAGTGCTACACCTAGAGCTACATTTGTACTAAACAAATGATCAAAATCAATAGCTAAAGATACACCAGCATTGGCTAAAGCGAAAATAGGAATAATTAGAAAAGTAACCATCGGATGCATCATGTGCTCTAAACGCTGTAAAGGCGGTGTTGCACAGGCACTACTGTTTTCTATCTGCTCTAAAATATGTAATTGTTCATTAGTTAAAGTAGATTTAGTATTATCGGGATCTATTGCTTTGAACTTATCTAAAAGTACTTGTATTTTTTCACTAAATACTTTTTCACTAATTCTAACATTGGCAGGAATTGTAAACGCTGCTAAAACTGCAGCAATAGTGGCGTGAACGCCAGATAATAAAAACGCTGTCCATACCCCTCCAATTCCTAAAATAGCATAAAAAAGTATATTTCTAACTCCTATTCTATTACCCAAATACATAATAACTAATATAGAAGCCCCAACTAATAAATGCAAAGTCGAAATCTCTGAAGTATAAAAGAAAGCTATAACAAGTACAGCCCCTAAATCATCAACGATAGCTAATGCCGTTAGAAACACTTTTAATGTTAAAGGTATTCTACTTCCTAATAAATAAAGAACCCCTAAAGCAAATGCGATATCGGTTGCCATAGGAATTCCCCAACCATTAGACATCTCTCCACTTGGATTTAAGACAAAGTAAATAACAGCAGGAACAACCATACCTCCTAATGCCGCTCCAATAGGTAACATTGCTTTTCTAGGATTAGATAACTCGCCTGCTACAATTTCTCTTTTCAGTTCTAGCCCAACAACAAAGAAGAAAATAGCCATCAATCCATCATTAATCCAATGGTGTAAACTATATTCAAAAAAACTATTTCCTGCCCATTGAAAACCAAACTTATATTCCAAGATATGATGATAATGCTCTTTTAACGAGGAATTAGCTAATACAAGTGCAATAATTACACTTATCCCTAATACTATACCACCTGACTTCTCTTGTTTAATAAATCGTTGTATGGGGGATACCATCCTCTCAATAGGGGTCTGATTTAACTGGTTCATAAAAATATTCTTCTTGTTTTAATGTTATAAATAGTTTACAATTTCAAAAATAGAAAATTAATTTTGTTAGTTAATAAAAAACACGTATTTACATGAATTATCCCTTACATTTAACTTTTACAAGATTTTTATTGCAATTATAGCTAAAGTAGATTACAAATTATTCTTATTGGACTATCTACTTTATTTATATTGGTTAATTTTTATACGCTATAAACATTTAAATTTGCTTAGATAATAGCTTTCCTTGACATTGACATTAAATCCTTGTGGGTATTTCGGTCAGACCGTGCCACCTATTTCGGTCAAATGGTGCCACTTTAAAAAGTTATACAATAATACAAAAA
>NZ_JBMVQX010000050.1:0-16114 GCF_050522745.1 Myroides sp. C15-4
GTCTTTCTAATTCTTTTCATAAGTCAAAGATAAGTTTTTATGCTTAACTCTTTGTCCAGACTAAGTTAGCAAGTCCAGCATGAACATAGATCTGCAAATTGGGGAAAAAGACCATTATAATGATGTAACAATAGAAAAAAACGAACTGAAAATATAGGACAGTCCCATTTCCAATAAGATTATGATAGACAACTAACTGGCCAAAGACCTTTTCGAGTTTATCACGCAGGAAAATTTGCAGAGTTCAGATTTGGGGTTGTTTAGTCTGTTGGCCCAAACATAAGGCGAGGATTACGAAAAAGGGTAGCTTGCTAAGTGTATGAAGAAAAAGAGGAGAGATAGTAGATTGATTTTAGCTAATCTGAATTTATCTATATCAATTTATTTTCCGTGGCTACTTTGACTAATTCGATCATATTTTTTGCCTTGAATTTTTGCAATAAATTTCTGCGATGTGTTTCTACTGTAATAACTGATATGAATAATTTTTCAGCAATTTCAGCAGAGGTGTTTCCTTTGGTAATTGATTCTAATACCTGCTTTTCTCGCTTGGTCAGTCTTGGTAACTCAAAATTGTTTGATGAAGCAGATAACATAATTTGCTGTACTTCTTTACTTAATGCAATTCCTCCATGTATAGCGTTATCAATACATTGAATGATTTCACAAGCATCTGCATTTTTCAAGATATAGCCATTTCCGCCATTTTCTAAAAAACGAAATATGATACTGCGTTCTGCCTGATTACTTATCCCGATAACTATAGTTTTAGGTGATTTTTGTTTAATTGATTTGCAGAAGTCTAAACCACTTCCATCATTCAAAACAATATCTAGTAATACAATATGTGCTGTGTTTTCTTGAATAAAATCTAGTGCTGACAATCCTTTTGTAAAAGAAAATAGTTGAAATTTATCCACCTGTTGTAATAACGATTTTAGTCCTTCTAAAATCATCGGGTGGTCATCAACTATTACTAAATTCAAATAATCATTTTTATACATAGCATTCTACATTTATGGTAGTTCCTTTTCCTTTTTCCGATAAAATTTCTACTGTTCCGTTCATTAACGCTGTACGACTTTTAATATTTTTTATTCCTAAACCATAAACTACTTTAGATGTGTCAAAACCAATTCCGTCATCTTCAATCGTTAGATTTATTGTATTTTCATGTTGACTAATTTGAACAATTACATTGTTTGCCTGTGCGTATTTGATAACGTTACTGATGCTTTCCTGAACAATGCGGTATAATGATAATTGTATTTTAAATGGGATGTTGTCTGTTACACCAAAAGCTTCAAACTGAATGTGAAATTGTTTTTGTGACAAGGATTCGCAAAGTTCTTTCAGTGCAATTTCCAATCCAAGGTTTTTTAATGTTTCAGGCATTAGATTTCTGGCAATACGACGCATTTCTACAATAGACTTATCTATATTTTGTAATAAATCTTCTGAATTTGGAGCATTTTCTTGAGAGATTGACATGCGAATATTCGCAAGCATTCCGCCCATACTATCGT
This sequence comes from Myroides sp. C15-4, assembly GCF_050522745.1. Classification (NCBI taxonomy): domain Bacteria; kingdom Pseudomonadati; phylum Bacteroidota; class Flavobacteriia; order Flavobacteriales; family Flavobacteriaceae; genus Myroides; species Myroides sp. C15-4. The sequence goes on from NZ_JBMVQX010000050.1 coordinate 1,527, forward strand.
GCAAATCTTGAGCTATTCGTTGACGCTCTTGTTCTTCGCCACGCAAAACAGCTTTTGTCGCTTCGTATTTTCGTTCGCTTTCAATATGTAAAAGATCTTGCTGGTGACTGATGCTGATTTGAGCGTTTAATTTCTTTTGATTCTTATAGGTAAGATAAATTAAAAATGTAATAATCAAACTTAAGCTCAAAGCTATTCCTAAGATGCTAATCCGTAGATTTTTATTTTTTGCAATTAGTTCATTTTCTTTTTTTAATTGAGCTATCGTTTGTTTTTTATCAGCAGTTTGATGTTCAATCTCAAGCTCGTTCATCTTCTCTAATAATTTTTGTTGTTGTAAACTATCACTTAGCGTACTCGATTTCTTCATCCAATTATAAGCTTCTTTATGATTTCCCAATACATCGTTTACAGCAGCCAGTTGCGTATAGGTAATTTTGCGATTTACATCTTCTCTACTTAAAATATTTTCTTGTAAGATATGCTCTAACTGCAACTTAGCTTTATGATAATCTTTCTGCATGAGATAAACGTTATACATTCTAAAATACAGCATGTGCAATAGTTTACCTTGTTTTCTTTCTTTTGCCAATTTTGCTCCCTTTTCTAAGCTCACTAACGCTTTTTCAAAATCTTGAACTGTCGTATAATACATAGCTTCTTGATAGTAATAATTTGAATAATGCTGCGAATTTGGATAGTGCTCAATAAGTTTTTTTGCTTTTTTAAGATATATCTCAGCCGATTTACTATCTGGTTTGTAACAATAGTTACTTACTAAATTGAGATACGTTATCATGTGAATTGTATTTAACTGTGGGATTTCATCCAGCTGTTCTAACGCTTTTTTATGATACTCTTCTGCTGTTTCGAACTGTCCTACCGACATAAAAGTTAAACCCAATTGTGTATAGCTGTACGCCAAAAGTTTTTTGTTTTTGCTTTTTTCGCTTAACGGAATACATTGTTCAGTCAGTGTCTTTACCATAAAATCATATCCCTTGTCTTCCACTTGTATGTAAGCATTATTATATAATGATTTTATCAATAAATCTATATTTGTAGGATCTTTTTCTAAAGAATTTATTGCACTTTCATAATGCTTTAGTGCAGTGGTTTTATTGCCTTGATGTGAATAAAATACAGCTTGATAGTAAGCTAAAACACCTTCAGTCAAAGTCTTTTTTTGGGAGGATAATACAACATTTAGTGCCTGTCTACTTTTTAGACTATCTGTTTGAGACCAATATTCTGAAAGCAACAAATAATTATGTAAACGAACACTGTCATTTATATCATTTTCAATTTTATGCTGGATTTGTGTTACGTACTTTATTTCGTCCAAAGGAACAAGTTGCTGTGCCTGTAATATATTAATATATAAAAAAACAAATAGTATAGATGAAATATTTTTGAACATTGGTTTGTTATTAAATTACAAATATCCAAATAAAAAGTATTGCTTTTTTACTATAGTGAGAAAATCATGGTAAACCATTAGATAAAAAATCAAGGTTTTCAATGATTGTCCCGATTTCACGTTTTGCAGACCTTTGTATCTCACAATAAAATAAAATTTTATGAAAAAAGTAAACACAAAAATTGCGTTTTTAGGCATATTAGCCACATTAGCCACATTGACATTTGGAACAGTTGCTACAAGTTGTAGTAAAAATGATGATAATGACGGATACGAACAACCAGCAGAAGGCACTATTGATGCTGCTGTGGGAACGTATAAAGGAAAGTTAAGCACAAGTGATAGAAATGGTGCGTATGAATGGTTCGATGCTATTGTTATCGTTACAAAAGAAGGAACTAATAAATTAAAAATTACCGCAAAATCAGGTGAAGAATATTCTTATGTAACGCCTAAAACTTTCACTGTAGAAACTTGTGCTTGTTTTGGCGAGAACACACAGGACATTGTTTCCTTAACAGGTAGTTTAGAAGGTATTTTTCACTATTATGGTTCTAATAAAAACATTAGTGTTAATACAGATGAACAGTCCGCAACAGATGTTTATTTTGAGTTTGATGGCGTAAAACAATAGATTAAATGCTTTTTTAGCAAGTAAAACGTTTATCTTTAGCCTATCAAAAACATATAAAAAAAATGAAAAAAACAGCTCTTATTTTTGGACTATCAGCTTTGATAGTTTCCTGTAATCAATCTGCAAAACAGCAGGAAGGTACAGAAGATTCCACAGAAGTTACCGTTGAAGCAAACGAAGTTAAAACAGAAGAAGCGAATCCCGCTGCCGATTTCAATATAGAAGATGTTGCGTTTTCTACTGCCGATATAGGTGATTTTCCTTTTATCAATCTTCCAGAAGGATTAGAAGCTCATAAAGGTGCTATAGAAAGAAAATTTGATATTTGTTTCTTTCCAATCAATGGTGTCATGACTCCTTTTGAAGGTAAATTATATAAGGCAAATGTTGGTGCAGTTCGCGGTGAAGAATATTCGCAACGATATTTTGAAAAAAGTATGGAAGATTATTTGCTTTCCGTAGGAGCGGTTAAAGTTTTTGATGGTGAAATCACCAAAGAAGAATACGAACGTTATAACGAACAAGACCCGAATAAAGGTGGTTCTGGAGATATGGGCTATTGGAATCAAAACATCAAGTTTTTTGTTATTCGAAGTAAAGAAAAAGGAAATATTTATATCCAGTTCACATCTAATAATGCAGGAGGAAAATTAAATATTGTACAGGAAGAAGCTTTTAAACAAACCATAACCAAAGTTAGTGCAGATGATATTGCGAAGGATTTGACTGAAAAAGGGAAATCGATTTTATACATCAATTTCGATGTAGATAAGTCTAATATTACGGCTGAAGGAAAAGAAGTGGTCACACAAATTGCAGAAGCACTTCAAAAAGATAAAAACTTAAACATTTCGATCGAAGGTCATACCGACAATACAGGTGATGCTGTTCATAACAAAAAATTATCGAATGATCGTGCAAATTCGGTGATGAATGTTTTAATCACAGGCGGAATTGATAAAGCTCGATTATCAGCTATAGGTTTCGGTTCTGAAAAACCTTTGGTAATCAACAATTCGGACGAAAATAAAGCTAAAAATCGTCGAGTTGAATTGGTGAAAAAGTAAGTAACAATAAAAAGCTGTTTCTTGAAAAAGGGGAAACAGCTTTTTTAATAAATCAAGAATGAAAAAAAATATTATAAGCAGTTTATTATCCGTATTTATTTTGTTTAGTTGTAATTCTTCAGACGAAAACAAATTACCAGATAACAACAGTGAAATTATTAACACACCGTTCACAGAAGGTTCCGTTGAAATGGGAATTTTTAGTAACGACATTGACTTGGGGAAACTTATAGGAAAGATAGATTTCTCTAAAGCTAATACAAAAGAACAATACGAGCAGTTACTAGCCCACGATGCAGATGTAAAAACAATTTTTGATTTGATAGCGAATATGGGAAACCAAAATCCATTAGCAGCTTGGGCGGTAACGTTAAATATTGCGGAATGTACTTATAACATTAAAAATGATGAAGTATTAGGGAAAGTTCGTGGTTTTGGATGGACAATGGATAATTATTATAATAAATCTCAGGATCAAGCAAGTCTTTACTTGGAAACGTTGGCCCAAACCGATAAAATTATTGAACAAGACAAAAAAATATATTCCTCTTATAAACCTTCTGAAAACAAAGGGTCTGGAGCAATAAACAATGTAGATTTTAGTCAGTTTAATAGGGAAATAAAAAACGACAAACAAACTATTTTAGGTTATGAATGCGATGTAGTTGTTTATACCCCAAAAATAAAAGATGAAAATGCACCAATGCAATTACAAAAATTAGTTGTTTATACTTCGCCATTGTTTAATAACGTTATTAATTTTGCACATCCGTTTTATTTAGAAGAAGATCAGGGAATTTTGCGTTTAGATATTTATTATTTGAATAATGAAACCCCAACCTTGGTAATGAAGCCTAAGGAAATTAAAGAAATAAAACTTACAGCAGACGATTTAACAAGTAGAACCACTATTCCGGTTTATACACAAGATGATATCAATTGGGGGTTTAAAGCTTTAGGTATTATGATGAGTGGATGGGGAATGTTAGAGAACTAAAATTGATATGACCCGATAACTATTATTTTTCATTTTGATGATTTTGAGTCATGCAAATGTTCAGGAAATTCGATATAAATTTTCAAAGACATCATTGCTCAAATAGATGAAAAACAAAACGCTATATCATATTCATTAAATTTTGTATATTTGCTACGAGCTAACGGAAATGTGTTGAAAATAAAAGCAATAATCGCCGTTATCAAATCGTTACCTGATTATTTTGATAATTTTTATAAAAGCTTAGTATTCAACTGATACAGCTTTTTCCTGAAAACTTTAAAATAAAATTTGTATTTTCTAATACATTTTAGTTAGTTTAATGAAAATATTATTTTGATACTTTAGCTGTATGAATTTTTTAATTCTCCTATCAATAATGTCAATATGTTTTAATTCATTTGTTCTATTATCTTTTAAAAATAGATACAAGTTCTTGACATCAGGGGGCATGTTATCAACAGAATTAATATTATGTTTATAACATGAATTAATACATATTGCATAACTTATACTCATAACTGAGTTAAGTTAAATTCTGTATTTAAAATCTATTTGCATTAATACATTTAATTTTATCGTTGGTGAATAACATAACAAGATGTGATTTAAAAACTATATTTTTATATCCCAAGTTTCCTAGGCTTATTTAAACAAGTAAGTAAAGTTAAAGAAATACATTGTATATAATAAATTATATTTAGTATTGAGTAATGATAATGAATATGTTTGACTCTTTTGGTTAAATAAAATAGTTAAAACATGCTATTTAGATGTTGGTTTAAGTGAATAATTGTGATATTTATTAGTTTTTTTTAAATACAAGATGGTTGATGTATTTTTATTTGTATTCTATTGGATTATTTTATATTTTTGTATTACGATCATACAACAAACAAGTTTTACTTTTACTGATTTTATATTAAAATTTAATTCAAAATATAGTGGGGACTAATAATGAGTTAATATTTTTTAGAACAATAAAACAGAATATTAGTATTTGTAGAGCAATTTTTTTCTAAGAATCCTACTGTAGGATTTAAAACTTAACAGTGATTTTGATTCAAAAAAGACTATTTAGAAAGTCTGAAAAAACAAACTCACCCTGCCAAAAGGCGGGGTGAGTTTGTTTTTAAAAATAGTTATCTTCATTGTCTGGTTTGAATAGTAAGTAAAAGAAATATAATTTTCAAATTTGAGAGTTTAAAATCATCAAGTTTATTTCCTGAGTTTTTTTAAATATCATCTGCATATTATAATTAAATCTTAATCAATACTTATTGCAATAATACTCATGCTTTTCATAATATTTAGTGCACTCTTTAGAGTGATGTTTTTTAAATGGTTATCTGGAAATAGTTTACCTGATCATCACGTTATTAATTATCTTGAGGTAAGAGATTAAAAGGTCAGATCTATCAGTTTTTTGCTAATGTTGTTCTTTTGTTACAAGAATAATATGTTAGCTTACAAGCTCAATATATAGATGGAACAAATGGGATTAGTCTCTAATTGATACACTTTTGTATGGATTGGTTCTCTAAAGAAGAAGAAAGTTAAGTTAAAAATAAAATTCAACATATTCACAAAACAATAGAGAGTCATATCAAACAGAGCCGAAGTGAGTCAGTAATAAAATATTGTGCTAAAAGTATTGATAGCTTACAAAAAAGTTGCTGTATAGAGCTAATTTATTCACGCCTACAATCAAGTGACCAAAAAATTCATAAGAAGAATATTTACTTTACTTTGAAAAATGTGAAAAAACAACTAGAAACTTTAGGTACTCGTAATAGTTATAGTAAAACCAAAAGAGAAACCACTTTAATGTGAATAAAGAATACCATATGTAAAATGAGTAACTTGGGCTTACTTATAATATTTCATTTAATTACTGAAAATGAATTTGTTACATAGGTTGCAATTGTGCAAAGATCAATCGATATTACTCCTTAATGGATTACCTGGAGACCTTTGAATAAAGGTATAGACAACAAAGTAAAGAAATAGTAATAGATATTTGGAATAGTGACGAAGAAAATTATCTATATTTATTTGAGAATGAAATAACACTTTGTGTAAAATAATTAAATTTTACACAGAACAACTATAAGAACAAAGGTAGTTAAAAAAAACTAGATTTAATAGAAGAACTCTTGATAGGTGATGAATTTGAAAATTGATAAAAGTGATAGAAGAGTAAATGTAGTCTAGAGGTGAATTATCCTATAACAATAACATCTACGTGTTCTTCTCCGTTGAGTAATTTTGTTTTTACTAGTTCTGTAATTAAAAAGAGGAATAGTATATAACCGCTTAGATCTGAAAGGAAAGTAGATTATAAATACGATTATACAAAGTCTATGAAAATTTGTCGTAAAATTGAAAAGCAGTTTAATTTAACTCTATTAATTAAACAAACACAGAGAAAACTAAACAAATTCAATTCACACCAATAGACTATACCAAGCGCATTTAAAAAAAACTCAAAATAGCCTTAGTGATACTGTATACCTAAATGCTATAGCTGTCTCTAAAAGACGAACTTGAAAATATAGACGCAACTATTTTTATTGAACGATTAAAGGAAATAAAATCTTTAGAAGTGGCCTATATAACATTTAAAAACTCATCTGAAAGTGATAGAATTTATGATTATTGTTGTAAAAATGGATTACATTTTAAGCAACCTGGATTAGTTGATTCCAAGCGTTTTGGACTGCATGTTTTATGATGCTAATTAAGCAAAGATCAGAAGTAGAAAAAATGTAAAACATAAAATGGCTCGTTTTACAATTGATCAACAGTTGAATGATAATTAATTGTTGAAGATTTTTAATTTTTGAAAGCGATTGTAAGGTCGTGATCCTTCCACTTAGATAAGTTTAAAGGTATTTATCTAGATACGAATCTTGTTAGTTTTTCAAGAATTGTTCATAATTATTTTATTGAAAATAAAGGATTTAATAGTTGGAAAGATTTATTAGAGGAGCGATCGACCTAAAGATAACTAAATTTTATTGCTGTAAATAAGCATGTTTGACGCCTAATACAATCTCTAACTACTTTTTATATATTTCCTTATTAGTCATTAGTATTTTTGAATGATAATAAGCTATACACTAGCAAAAGGAGGAAAGCGTTATCATAGAATAGGAGCGTATTCATCTGTTTTTTTAATCGTTTCGCTGAAGTAAAATGTTATACCTCGCGATACAATAAATAAGATCCTAGCATTCATAGGGGTTTATCCCCAATTTTTGTATTTTTGTACAACACTTTTTTCAAAGTAATTCAAAGGAAAATCAACTGATGAATTTTAACAGATTTATTAGAAGGAATGGGGGATTTTAGTAGCGAATTGGCGATTTTTTTACATGTCTTATTTTACTTCAAATTAATCATTTGGAGAATCTATGAAATCTTTGATTTTAAAATCATTCCATACTTTTTGATAAATATTAATCATATGTGTGATTATGACTCGAAAATGATAATCAATCATATTATAGGTAATCCTATCTTACAGTATTCTGATAAGTAAATGATTAGGATTAACTGGAAAAATATCTTTAATTATCAAAAAGTAATCATCTTTATATAAAAATCGTTCTTGTGGTATTTGGGTAAAATCTTTCATTTAAAATAAAGGCTCAAATTCAACTTTAGGTTTCCATTTTTGGATAGGTAAACTAACAGTTAAGTTATATCGTTTTTGCAAAAAAAGCTCATCTTGAAGCTGGTGTTTTCCCTATTTGATTTACAATGGTCTCTCCAAGAAGATATTTACTTGCTATGTAAAACTCGTTCCGTTTGTAGAGTCTATCTATTAAGTTTACAAGATTTATAAAATTTGATAAGAAATAAGTATTATACCTTATGTCTTATATAATATGCTTAAATAAAAAAGCCCCAATTAAGGGGCTTTTTTATTCTAGTCTTGAATGCTTGAAAAACCTAGATTTTTTTTGTTTTTTAAACGTAATTTTTTGATAAAAAAAGAATAAAAATTAGCTTTTATTTGAAAATAAATTAATTTTTATTCTTTTTTTATTATATTTGATATGGTTAACCATTATTTTTAATAATTTAAAATCAGAAACTATGAAGAATTTTATTATGTTATTTTTATTGGTATTTGGAGTAAATACCGCAGTCCAAGCTCAGACCAGAGCGCAATTTAAAGATGTAAGAAGCGGAGAGGTTCTTGAATATCAATTTGAACGCTCAATAAGCAAAGATGCTGTTAAAGCTATTTTAGAAGAAGGCCAAAGAATTTCACCTTCTTCTTCAAATTACGGAGGTTCTTTTACTTTATATGTTGGAATCTATGATAGAAATAGAGGGGTGTGGGATATTTATGAAGGAGAATATCATTATCCTAGACATTTCACTTTTAGAGATATTATTCAAGATCTTATAAATCGTTATTTTTAAATAAAAATATATTTATATAAACAGGAAAGCCCCTTAATTGGGGCTTTTTTTTGTTACTAGAACAGTATATTTTGAATTTAGTGAAATAGCCTTTTTATTGAGTGAGTGGTATATTAAGTTAAAAATAGATATCATATATTTCATCTACTAATAAATTTAATTAAATGTTTTTATATCTATAGTTGATAATAATTTAACTAAATAAATCCAAAGATATTTTTTATACAGTATAGATATATTGAATTAAAAAAAAATATTGCTTTTTGCTTAAAAAGCAAAGGATTTGTATTTGTATAATTTAAATTAACAATAAATAATTAAATTTTAATATAATTTGTTTTAATATGATTTTTTTATTTATATTAGCATTATAATACGTGGGCCTAGGGAGCTTAAATCGTATAAAAAATTGCGTCCAGCTGTCTTAATTATTTAAGGCAGCTTTTTGTGAATTCTATATTTTTAGTAATATCGTATTTTATAATTACTGTTGTGTAAGGAGCTATATATCTTACATCTTATTGTTAATGACTGTCTTAATTTTAGACAGTCATTTTACACTGCTTAATCAATAATAAAAAACAATGGAAGTAAACTTTAGAGATAAAAGCCAACTTAATTCAGTAATGAATATTATGCTTCATACTATATTGATGTATATTTTAGAGCATAATATAGGTTCTGTTTCAGAGATGACAAAAGATATCCAGGATTCATATAATTTTTTAAAAGATAACAGAACGAATGAATTACAACATATAGACATTGTTGACAGGAGAATGAAAAAGATTAATAAGAAGAAAGTATTAGAATAATCTTTATTACAGATTTCTATGAAACACGAAATTAGCCAAGAAGAGTTGGATATGATAATGGAAACATTAATGTTTGATTTGATTTATCATATAGTTGAATTTGAGTTGACATCTATTGATCAATTTTCTGAAGAAAAAAAGAAAGTATATGAGTTCTTGAAAAGTAATGGAACAAAATTTAGTAAAGGATATTACCCTCATGTAAAAGTAGACGTGGAAATAAATAAGAGTTATTAAGCAAAATATGTATATATGAATAAATCAATGGTATTACGGCTTGCAAGAATATTAGAATAAAAAATGATATGATTGGTTTTGGAAAAATTTTTGATAAAACTCACAGCGAAAAAATCTCAAAGAAAATATCTAAAATCACAAACAGAAAATTAAAAAAAAATGGTAACCTGCATAAGGAGGTTCTTAATAGATAAGCCGCTCAATTGAGTTCTTATTTGTTTCTATTAGCGCCATGTATTCACTGAGCTTAAATTTGAGCCTAGTAATATTTTACTTTTTGAATCAATATAAGTGCTTGATTTATATAGACTATCCAAATTTGGATAGTCTATTTTTGTTTACTGATCTCACATTTGAGAATGGTTAATTTTTCTCTAACTGTCACTAAGTAATACTATAAGTAATACTTGATATTTATTACTGCTTTGAAGGCTAAAACATAATTATCCTTAAGCAAATCGAACTTTTTTTTACACTTTGAAATAGAGTAAAATAATTCGACAAGCTATATAGAGAATACTTCTTTTACAAAGAAGCTGTATTATCAACTAGAACTTACCCATCAAAAAGAAGGAGTATTATTCAAGTCACTCTCAATTGATAAGTCAGAGGATCAACACAAGGCAGAACAAGCGTTCAAACGCATTGAGAAACAAAGCGAATCTATCATTACAAAAGTAGAAATAAAGACTGTTAAAGAAGATTCTCAACTACTTTTTGATTTAACCTCACTTCAAAAAAGAGCCTATGAGCTCTTTGGATGGCTCTAAGCTTGTATGAAAAGAAGTTTATTACCTATCCGCAGACATCGAGTAAGTATGTTCCTGGGGATTTATGGCGGGAGATTCCCAGTTTATTAAAAGTACTTTCTGATGATAGTAGGTATAATAACCTGCTTTTAAAATTAAAGCTTGCAAGGTTTAATAGAAGATAGTGAATGATGTGAAGGTTACCAATCATCATGGGCTATTAACCACAAATAGACTTAGCGCTATAAAAGAAAGTATTTATCATTTGATTGCACAACGCGTATGGGAATCAGTATTTGATTCTTGTATAAAAAAGCAAACAAAGGTTGCCTTAGATATTTATGATTGTGAATTTAGTTTTAAATTCACTTGAATTTGGTTATTCGTTGTATTTGTTTTTATTAACTTTTGTAATGATAGATAATTAATGTTTTGCTATAACTTTCTTATTTATAAAACAATAAAAGAATAACATGAAAAAATCCTTATAAGATAATATTCTAATACGGATTTTTTTACTTTCTAGAAAAGAGAAAAAAGTAAATATATAGCATTGAGATAATATTTCACTTATGATAAATTAGACTACTTAATTTTACTTTTAACTTTTTTTCCTTGAAAAGCAACTTTTCGCTGTACTAAAGAAGTGACATATACTGTAAAAAAAGGAAACATAGTAATGCCAGAAATAGCTGTTATAACAGATAATATTTTACCAACTGGAGTAATTGCAATAATGTTAGAGCCAGTAGTAGTAGCTCCCATAGCCGCCCACCAAAGAGCATCAAAATATGAATTTACATCTGGATTGATTTCATGTTCAAAAACATAAAAAATAAGACTATAAAAATATATTAATGACATTAAAATTAGTATATAAGAGAAAAACAAACCCGAAATTTTCTTTCTACTTAACATGATAATGACAAAACCAAGTGCATATCCTCCTCTAATTAAGGGAATGAATCGAAAGAAATATTTTACTTCAGAGGAGAAACTAATTTCTAAGGCTTGAAATATATTGAGATAAGGAATGGAAATTAGAATAAAAATTATATTATTCCAAAAGAATTTTGATTTCTTCTTTGATAGAATAAATTCAATGAATAGACTTAGTAAAAAATAAATACAAATCCACAATTGAATTTTCATATAAGTATCCCCAGTTAAATAAGAAATATTACTAAAGGTATCAATAGAAATACTTACTCCTAATACAATTAGCATAAAGGCTGAAATTATATGTAATGTCTTAATAATTTGTAGCTTTACTTTTTCTTTTGATATAGCCTCTGACATATTTTGAGTAGTTTGTTAAAAGGTACAATGATAATATTATCTATACTTAATTTAGTACAAAAAATGCTAATATAAAATTATATAGCTAATTAAAAGAGCAAAATTTGGTTCAATAAATATTTTCTTTTTGCCAATTAATGAGATTATCAATTAAGTTTAAAAAACTGTTTTATTGTCTAGATCAATTTATTTTATTGTAATTCAAATAAATTGATCTATCTTTGTCAAGAATTTATAAACAGGCTTCTGCCTTTTGCCTTATCTGAAAGTAGTCAAAAACATTTTTTCTTTCTCAGTTTTTGCTTTCAGTTGTCTTAATTACAATTATTTTTGTTAAAAAGTACATTTTATTTATTGCTAAATATATAATGTTAGTAACTTTTTGTAAAAGTTAAAAATTATTAATACATTTTTTAAATGGATTTTGATTATACTAATTTTTATAACAACTAAAATAAAAGTAATAAGAGGTTTTAAATTTAATTTTCTTTAAATATTAGATGGTCTTATAATTTAACTACCTATTTTTTTCAGATAAGAAGCTTTGTTTTTTATAATCTAACTACTCCAGATTATTTAAAACTATATATAGGAGTTAAATAAATACTGGTAATTCCAGTCAAACCAAGATGAGTTTTAAAAAATTAAATATAATTCAACCCATACTAGAGGCAATTAGTAAAGTGGGGTATCAGACGCCTACAGCTATACAAGAGCAAACAATTCCGCATATATTACAAGGGAGAGATTTAATTGGGTGTGCACAAACAGGAACTGGTAAAACAGCTTCATTTGCAATACCTATTTTACAGCTTTTAAATCAAAAAAGCAGTTCGAAAAAAGTAATCCGCTCTCTTATTTTAACTCCAACAAGAGAATTAGCTATTCAGATTAATGAGAATTTTAAAATCTATGGTGAGTTTCTAAGATTAAGACATTTAGCTGTTTTTGGAGGGGTGCCACAAAAAAAGCAAGTAGCTCAACTAAATCGTGGCGTTGATATATTAATTGCTACTCCAGGACGTTTGTTGGATTTGTTAAATCAACATTGTTTAGATTTTAGTCATGTTGAGATTGTAGTACTTGATGAGGCAGACCGCATGCTTGATATGGGGTTTGTAAAGGATGTAAAAAAAATACTTACAAAGATACCTTCTAAACGACAAACGTTGTTTTTCTCGGCTACTATGCCAATCGAAATAAAAAAATTGGCTTTACAAATTGTGAGAAATCCGATAGAGATTACAGTTACTCCTATTTCTTCTACAGCCAGAACAATTAAGCAATCCATCTACTTTGTCGAAAAAGAAGAAAAGTTGAATTTGCTTTTTACTATTCTAAAGGATAAGTCAATAAAGCGTTCTTTAGTGTTTGCAAGGACTAAACACGGGGCAGATAAATTAGTGAAAAAGCTAGCGAGTATGGGGATTTATACAGCTGCTATTCACGGTAATAAATCACAAAATGCAAGATTAAAAGCATTAAATGATTTTAAAAATAATCGCATTAGAGTGCTTATAGCAACGGATATTGCAGCAGGAGGTATTGATATAGCTGAACTACCTCATGTATTAAATTATGAATTACCTAATGAACCTGAGAGTTATGTTCATAGAATTGGTAGAACAGGGCGTGCAGGTGTTCAAGGCACCGCAGTTTCTTTTTGTGATGAAGATCAGTTAAAGGATCTTAAGAAAATTGAAAAACTCATTGGATTCACTATTCCGGTAATGTCGAGTTAAATTCATCTTTGTAATTAAATAAATATAAATGTAATCTTATACTTAAAAGATAAGTGTAAAAGTGAATATAAATCAATTAAAATAAAAACCTATATGCAAGAAGGTAAAGTAAAATTTTTTAATGAATCCAAAGGTTTTGGATTTATTGCACAAACAAACGGAAGTGGAGATATTTTTGTACATACAACAGGACTACTAGATAATATTTGTGAAAATGATGATGTTGTTTTTGATCTACAACATAGTCATAAAGGGTTAATAGCGGTAAATGTTAAAAGAAAATAGTCTATCGATATTATAATAAGGAAGTATAAGAGACTTCTAAAAAAAACCTCGCTTTAAAGGCGGGGTTTTTAAGTTTAGATTTTAAAAAATGGACTTAGTTAGTATCAGTAAAATATTTTACAGGCAAGTATTATTTCAATTTTGTTGATTACTATTTAGCCCTAGTTCATTTTTATTTTCTTTTTTATCCATTAGGGGTAATTGATAATTATCTTCAATGCATTTGTCTATTATACTGTTAGACGTCAAATTCATTTTTCTTATAAAAAAATGATTATTAGATTTTATTTTTTTTAGAATTAATTCAACTGGTTCGCTTTTTGAAAATAATATTCTTTGGTCATGATTGATTATTATGCGTTTGTGATCAGAGTTTAATAAGATAGTGGCAAAGAATGAATTAGAAGGTAATAATGAATTTGAATATAAGTCTATATAATGATCAACTACTTTACTGTAAGAGAGAAAAGCACATGAATCTCGTGTTAGTATTAACCATGTATTACCCATATATGGTATGATTGTATTTTCACTAAAGCTAGCGTCTTTTAGTGCAATTAAGCCACTATAGTTATGTTTATTACTATTATAAGTATCTAGATTATACTTGCTTTTATCATAATAGATAAAATAATTATGCTCTTTATTATTACTTAAGTATTCACAAATTCTATATTGAGATTTTAAGGGGTAATGGTCATCAGTTAAATTGATGTAATAGTCCCATTTAGCGCTGACATTTAATAAATATTGCATCGCATTTAATTGAATTTTGTATTTATTATAACTATCTGTTTGTAGATAGAAACTATCTAATATGTATACATTTTGTAGGCTTCCCCATTTTAGGACACCTCTAAATTCGATAAATAATTCTTATTATGTTCAGATTTGATGAAGAATTTA
>NZ_JBMVQX010000051.1:0-13950 GCF_050522745.1 Myroides sp. C15-4
GAGGGATTCGAACCCCCGGACCTGTTACAGTCAACAGTTTTCAAGACTGCCGCAATCGACCACTCTGCCATTTCTCCTGTGGTCTGCTTTACTTCCGTATTGCGAGTGCAAATATAATGCGTTTTTTCAATTATACAAACAAGATAAAATCTTTTTTTGACAAAAAAAATCAATACAAACGCAACTCACTCACAATCCAATATTTAATAGGTTACATAATCCGTAATTTCTAAACCGTAGCCCATCATACCCACGCGTTTTTCGGGCTCAGAGTTGGTCATTAAACGGATATTTGTAATGCCTAAATCGTGTAAGATTTGTGCTCCTATTCCAAAATCTTTCTCATCTCCTGGTAATTTAGGTGTTTCCATATCCAATTTACCGTCCAATTGCTCTTTAATAAAGTTCAAACGACGCAATAGACTAATGTTTTGCGCATCTTGGTTGATGAATAAAATAGCGCCTTTTCCTTCTTCGTTAATTTTATTAAATGCGGCTTCAATACGCACATCTAATTTACCACTTAACGCATCTAGAATATCGTTACTTCCAATCATGGAGTTAATACGAGTCAATACTGCCTCCTCTTGTTTCCACGATCCTCTTGTTAAGGCGACGTGAATCTGCTTATTGGTAATTTGTTGATAGGCGCGTAAACGGAATTTTCCAAAACGAGTTTCAATTTCAAAATCTTCTTTTTTGTCAATCAAGCTATCGTGTTTCATGCGGTAAGCAACCAATGCTTCAATAGAGATAATTTTTAGATCCCATTTCTTCGCTACCTCAATCAATTGGGGTAAACGCGCCATGGTACCGTCTTCGTTTAAAATCTCTACTAAAATACCTGCTGATTTAAATCCTGCTAAACGAGCTAAATCTACTGCAGCCTCCGTATGTCCAGTTCTGCGCAATACCCCACCTTGTTTGGCAATCAAAGGGAAAATATGCCCTGGGCGTCCTAAATCCTCTGGCTTTGTAGCTTCATCCACCAAAGACAAAATGGTCTTCGCTCTATCTTGTACAGAAATTCCCGTCGTACACCCATTTCCGATCAAATCAATCGAAACGGTAAAAGCCGTTTGGTGCAATACGGTATTATTTTGAACCATGGGTTTTAAATCCAATTCTTTACAGCGTTTCTCATTTAAAGGTGCGCAAATTAATCCGCGTCCGTGTGTAGCCATAAAGTTGATCATCTCAGGAGTTGCCATCTCCGCTGCTGCTATAAAATCCCCTTCATTCTCACGATCTTCGTCATCCACGACAATAATAACTTTTCCTGCTTTAATATCTTCTATAGCTTCTTCTATCGTATGTAGCTGAATGTGATTCGTTGACATAATTAACTATTTTTTTGTTGTGTGTTATTCAATCATTTGTTTTTCTTCGGTATCTGTTTTTTTGGTAAATAATCGTTTAAAGAAATCACCAAGGGTATAGAAAAACCCTAAGAAATTCACCTCTCCATTGTCTCTCGTTGCTTTTAGCGTTAGAAAAATAGCCAAAGGCGTTAAGATTAAAGCTCCTGCCCACGCACCGAGAATCGGTTGAATCCCGTCCTCTTGTGCTAACTTCTTACCAAAGGTATTGACAAAGTGGTACAAGATGAAAATGATCACCGCAAAGACGATAGGTAGTCCCAGTCCTCCCTTACGGATAATAGCCCCTAATGGTGCACCAATGAAATACATCAAAAAGCAGGAATAGGCAATGACAAACTTGTCGTAAAGCGCTAAATAGTGATCGTTGATCTTCTTAATTTGCGCTAAACTCGACGCATCATTACTTTCCGTATTAAACAATACATTGTTGGTATAATCAATGGCTGATTGTACAATTCTACCCTGACTATTTTCTGTAAAAGTTGCTAAGTAGTTGCCCTGCATATCGATCACCTTCTCTTTGGGAGCTAAACTATCCTTCACTGCCTCTTCTGGCGTATCTTTTTTCTTCCTATCGTAACTGTATGGATTGTAAATATTGTTATATCGTACCAATAAATTCTCCGTATTCGATTTTTTCTCTTTGGTTAAAGCGGATTCCAAAGAATCAATCGTATACGACAACTCTTTGATATTCAACATATGATAGGTATTCTTAATTTCTTCGCGTTGCGCACCATCATCCTGTAAGGCATTCAGGTCGATATTCATTGTATATTTCTCAAAAGCCACTTTAACAAAGGGTTTCTTTCGAATTTGTGCACTTGTTTTTGGAACGATATCTTCATAGTAATTTCCATCAAATAAATGCAAATTCAAGATATTCGTTTCATTATTTGAGGCTAATTCCCCATCAACGGAGCGAATAACTGCTTTGTTGTCATAGCCCGATTGAGACTTAATGTGCATGGTTACATTCTCGAGATACTGCCCTTTCTCTCCTGTTTTTTTATCTACTTTAATATTAATAGAACCTACATCATTAAACTGCCCTGCTGCAATAGCCATAGCTGGTTTGGTTTGTAGGATCTCTTTTCGCATATTAATAAAGCGATACTCTGCTTTGGGAATCACATCATTGGCAAACCAAAACGACACAAAAGCCAACACCGCAATAAAAATAGATAAGGGTTGCATTGCGCGTTTTAAAGAAATACCCGATGCTTTCATCGCAGCAAATTCATAGTGTTCGGCGAAGTTACCAAAGGTCATAATCGACGCCAACAATACCGATAAAGGCAACACCAAGGGTATCATCTTAGGGGAATAAAACAGTAAGAACTGCACAATGATAAAAAAGTCCAGATCTTTTCCTGCTAATTCGGTGATGAATAGCCAGACTCCCTGTAAAATAAAAATAAAATAGAGAATGATAAACACTGTAAACAGCGTTGACACAAAAGAGGTTAGTATATAGCGATCAAGTATTTTCACGTAGCGTAATTAATCTATGTTATTGATGTAATAATTTGGATAATCTGCGCTCGTAAAGGTAAAGTGATTTTTCGACAAACTTTGATTTGTTTTAAAAGATTTAACCGTTAGGATAGACTTCGAGCCATTTTTGTTTACCTGAATTTTGTTATAGATCTGTTTTGTAGCGTGATCTACGCCAACTAAAACCTCTTTAATTCCCGATTTTTTATCTGTTGGAATTAATTTGATATATTGAATTTCTCTTCCTTTTATATTTTGAGCAATATCCCATTGCAAATCAAAACCCGTTTTATAAAAGGCTAAAAATTGCAAAGGCAAGGCATTGTCAATTTTGTTGGGATCGTATTTGGAAACGGTTACTTCCTGATCTTCCTCGCTAATTGTATATATCTTTTTTCCATCAAAAATACGCGTCATATCCATAAAAGACAAGCGATACAAGTTTTCCTTTAGATCGATATGTCCCTCAGTTTCTTGGTTGACATCTCCAGATTTCCCATCTATTTGCGAGTAGTGAAAATCAATCGATATTGAGGTATAACCCGCTATTTTTTTATTTACTTCATCCAAATAGTTTTTAGCGCGTTGACTACTTTGTCCATACGTGATTACGGTTGTACAAGTCAATAAAAGCAATACTATTTTTTTCATGTTTCAGTCTAATTTGTTAATTAAATAAGTCTTTTTGTTCTTCTTCGAAGAAGCGATCCAACGCTATTGTATCGGGAATCAATACGCTACGAGCCTTACTTCCTTCAAAAGGCCCCACAATACCTGCGGCTTCCAATTGATCAATAATTCGCCCAGCTCGGTTGTATCCCAATTTCAATTTGCGTTGTAATAAAGAAGCGGATCCCTGTTGAGCATTGACAATTACAGTCGCAGCCTCTCTAAATAAAGCATC
The DNA here is from genome assembly GCF_050522745.1 of Myroides sp. C15-4. Taxonomy (NCBI): domain Bacteria; kingdom Pseudomonadati; phylum Bacteroidota; class Flavobacteriia; order Flavobacteriales; family Flavobacteriaceae; genus Myroides; species Myroides sp. C15-4. The sequence continues at coordinate 3,784 of NZ_JBMVQX010000051.1, forward strand.
TCTTTCGCTAATATCCATATCGAAATCCGTTCCGCCACCTTCTTCACCCACATATTCTGGCAATAGATAGGCGTCTGGGTAGGCTTTTTGTCCACCGATAAACTCCGTAATCTTGTCTACCTCAGGCGTATCAACAAAGGCACATTGTACGCGAACCAAATCATTTCCTTGTGTATAGAGTAAATCTCCTCTACCAATGAGCTGATCTGCTCCTTGTTGGTCCAAAATAGTACGGGAGTCAATCTTCGAGGTTACGCGAAAGGCAATTCGCGCAGGGAAGTTTGCCTTAATAATTCCCGTAATTACGTTCACTGATGGACGTTGAGTTGCTACGATTAAGTGAATTCCAATCGCACGAGCCAGCTGAGCCAAACGAGCAATCGGCGTTTCAACATCCTTACCAGCCGTCATAATTAAATCGGCAAACTCATCAATCACCAAGACAATATAAGGTAAAAAACGATGCCCATTTTCTGGATTCAAACGGCGTTGCTTGAACTTCTCATTGTACTCTTTAATATTGCGGACCATCGCATCTTTTAATAAACTATAGCGATTGTCCATTTCAATACAAAGAGAATTTAACGTATTGATAACCTTGGTATTATCAGTTATAATAGCTTCTTCTGAGTCGGGTAATTTCGCCAAGTAATGGCGTTCAATTTTGTTGAATAACGTCAACTCTACTTTCTTCGGATCCACCAAAACGAATTTTACTTCGGCTGGGTGTTTCTTATACAACAAAGAGGCTAATAAAGCATTCAATCCAACGGATTTTCCTTGTCCTGTTGCTCCTGCCATCAACAAGTGTGGCATTTTGGCTAAATCCACCACAAAAGTTTCATTGGAAATTGTCTTTCCTAATGCTACAGGCAATTCCATTTCTGCACTTTGAAACTTAGGCGACGCAATCACACTGCGCATCGAAACAATAGACGGACTTGTATTGGGAACCTCAATACCAATGGTACCTCTTCCGGGAATTGGCGCAATAATACGAATGCCCAAAGCCGCCAAAGACAAGGCTATATCATCTTCTAGGTTCTTAATCTTCGAGATGCGAACCCCTGCCTCGGGTACAATTTCGTATAGCGTTACCGTCGGTCCAACAGTCGCCTTAATTTGAGCAATATCAATTTTATAATTTCGCAGGGTTTCTACGATATTATTTTTATTTTCTTCTAATTCTTCTTGATTGATTGTAATACTACCCGTCCCATAATCTTTTAATAAATCGATGGATGGAAACTGATAGTTTGACAATTCCAACGTTGGATCGAATTCTCCAAAATCTTGCACCAATTTGGCAGCTAGATTTTCCTCAACCGTTCCCTCCTCTTTTATTGCTTCAATTACAAAATCTTCAGAAGAACCTTTAACCGCTTCTTCTTCCGCGAGAACTTCTTCTTTCTTAGGGTGTAAATTCAATTCGGAACTATGTCCTATCGTTGGTTTAATACTCTTGTGATCAATAGCAAAAGTTGTACTTTTTACTTCTTCTTTATCTGCCACAACATCCTCGTGTTTTGGCGGCATAACAAGGCTATAGTCTTCTTCTTTTTCTTCTGCTACAGGTACAGGATCAACGATAGCTTCTTTGGGTGCTTCCTTAACAGGCGTTGTGATTTGATCAAATGTAGCATCATCCAATTTCGTCCTAGCAGAAAGTGAAGAAAATTTAGCGGGTATTGCTGAGATAAAATCTCTAATCTTGGTTGGAGATAGCTTATAGCGAAACAAGAGAAAAACAATCGTAATAAAGCAAATGAGCAAGATTGTTCCTGCTGTTCCTAGGTAATCTGTTAAATACAAATTAATCTCATACCCAACCGTTCCACCTAGCAGTGGATTTTGTTTCCAAAAAAAACCAAGGAAACTACCCAACAAAATCATGGTGGTGAGATCCCAAAAAACTACTTTTTTTATTCTGCGGGATGCAATACCAAAAAAGGCATATACCCCGCTGTGAATTAATAGCTTGGCAAAAAAGAAAGAGGCCAATCCAAATCCTTTATAAATAAAAACATGCCCCAAGTAGGCACCGAGTTTTCCCAACCAATTGTGAACTTCCAATTCTCTATCTCCTACTTCTGCCAAATTACTTTGGTCTTCGATTCCCGAAAGGAAATAAGAAACGAAACTCAAAGTAAGGGATATACCTATAATAATCAATAAGATAGAAAATAAAAAACGAGAATTCTTTAAAATCGTTGTATCGTATTTTTTAGTTTCAATGGGGGATTTTTTTTTCTTTGTTGATTTACTTTCTCTTTCCATTTATTCGTTGCAATTGATAAAATAAGCCCTTTTTTTCTAGCTAATTTAATAAAGTAAAAGATATTTTTAAAAAAGGCTGTCTATTTTGGTTAACAAGCAAACAACTTTTAATAAAAATATCTTCTTTTTACTAGATGTCTTTATACGCCTATAGTGCGGCTAAAGCTAATTCATAATTTGGTTCATTCGCAGTTTCAGCCACTTGCTCTGTATAAACCACAGATCCGTTTTCGTCAATTACTGCGATTGCACGTGATAGCAATCCTTCCAATGGCCCATCGGTAAAAGTCAGTCCGTATGCTTTTCCAAATGCTCCCGTTCTGAAGTCCGACAACATCACCACATTTTCAATTCCCTCTGCTCCACAAAAACGAGTTTGTGCAAAAGGTAAATCTTTCGAAATACACAACACAACCGTGTTTTCTACTTGTGCTGCTTTTTGATTAAATGTGCGTACTGATGTAGCACATGTAGGCGTATCAACGCTTGGAAAAATATTCAATATCACTCGTTTACCAGCAAAATCACTTAGTTTTTTTACTGCTAAATCTGTTCCTACTAATTCAAACCCTGGAGCTACTGTATTGATACTTGGTAATTCTCCAATTGTGTGAAATGGATTATTTTTTAATGTTACTGTTGCCATACCTTTCGTTTTTTAATTCAAACAAAAATACGAAAAAATGCCTAAGTTTTACGCTTAAATATTGCGAAGTCTTATCGCAAAATACAATAAACTCACCCTTTCCTTACACCACCTCCATCTAGGCAAACTTCTTTTCTTAAAGCTCGTTAATTTATATACCTTTAACTTCTAAGCTACATTTTATACCCCTACTTTTCTTAATTTTGAACTAAACATATAAAAAAAACACCTATGAAAACAATGCAAGCTGCACGTTGGTATGCTGCCAAAGACATTCGTGTGGAAGCAATCGCTATCCCACAACCCAAAAAAGGACAAGTTAAAATCGCAGTTCAATTTGCTGGTATATGTGGTTCAGACCTACACGAGTACAACCACGGCCCTCAATTAATTCCAATGGATGCCCCTTACCCACTCAACGGACACCAAGGAGTAACAACTTTGGGACATGAATTTTCTGGTATTATTGAAGAAGTAGGTGAAGGTGTAACACACCTTAAAAAAGGAGATCGCGTGGTGGTGGAACCCATATATAAAAACTTTGATAGCCCGTTTACTACTGCAGGACAATACAACTTAGGGGAACACCTTGGATTTATTGGATTAGCAGGTGATGGAGGTTTTGCTAATTACGTTGTTGTTGAAGATTATATGGTTCATCAAATGCCTGAATCCATGACCTTTGAACAGGGTGCAATGGTTGAGCCAGCAGCTGTAGCCGTATATGCTGTTATGCAAAGTGGATTACAACTTGGTGAAACAGCGTTTATCTCTGGAGCAGGCCCTATTGGTCTCCTGTGTGTACAAGCCGCTTTAGCAGCAGGTGCCAGTACTGTAATCGTAACAGATGTCGCTGAAAAACGCCTGGAAAAAGCAAAAGAAATCGGAGCAACACATGTTTTCAATGCTACAGATCCAGATTTAAACCAAAAGATAAAAGCAGTTACAGATCAATTAGGCCCTCACGTTTTTCTAGATTGTGCAGGGGTGCAGGCGTCTTATGACACGGGATTAAACCTAGTGAGAAACGGAGGAACCGCCGTTCTCGTTGCTCTATTTGGTCAACCGGTACAACACGATGCCCTACAACAAGTATTGCGCGAAATTACCGTGAAAGGTGTAATCGCTTACCGCAATATCTTCCCGCAAACCATGAAATTAATTACCAGTGGTCGCATGCCAGTTGAAAAGTTAATCACGAGTAAGATTGATTTAGAAAATATTGTAGATCAAGGGTTTGAAGCCTTAATCAAAAGTCCTTCCCAAGTTAAAATCCTCATTGATATTGCTAAATAAGAACGACTATAAAAGGGAATAATCACCTGGATTAGCTACACAAAAAAGACTTGGGGATCCCCAAGTCTTTTTTATTTTATATTCAATTGTTAATTGTCCACCGTTAAAATACTCTTCAACAGCAATACGGCTTGTTCCAATTCTACTTCATTCATCGAAGCAAAACCAAAGCGAAAAGCATTAAGTTCCTTATCCACACGTTTAATAGCAAGCTGTGGATGATTCAACAATTGCTCAACACGATAGGGCTTATTTAAGGTTAACCATATGGCCATACCACCAGAAGGCAGCATATAATCTACAGCAGCAGCTAAATGCAAACGCAACAATTGATCTAAATAATCTCTACGCGAGAAATAACATTTTTTAGCTTTTTTAATATGTCGTTTTAATTCACCCTGTCGAATCAATTCAGCCAAGGCATTTTGCATATAGCCATCAACCCCCACATCGATCAATTTGCGCAAGGCCACTCCTTGTTCAATAAAATTAAAGGGTGCAACCATAAAGCCAATGCGAATGGAGGGATCTAACAGTTTAGAGAATGACCCAATATAAATGACATTCCCACTGTGTTGGCTACTAGCCAAAGGCAAATAGGGAGAGGAAGCATAGTGATAGTCATAATCGTAATCATCTTCAATAATAGCAAACCCATACTGTTGCGATAGTTTTAATAAAGCTATACGACGTTCAATACTCAGCGTTACTGTGGTAGGATAATGGTGGTGAGGAATCACATAAATCGCTTTTATAGCCTTATTTTGGCAAATTTCTTGTACCGCTTCCACAACGAGCCCATTGTCATCTACAGCCACTTCCAACACAGTTGCTCCTGTTTGCTCAAAGACTTGACTAGCCATCCCATAATTGGGTTTTCCCACTACAATCGTATCGCCAGGGCCTAATAAAAGCTGAGCAGCTAGGTAGATACTCATTTGCGCACCATGGGTAATTAAAAGGTGCTCTTTTTCAATATTTACCCCCCGGGTTTCTGATAGATAGGCAGCCAAAACGGCTCTCAACTTCAAACTACCTTGTGCAGTGCCAAACGTAGCATTGCGTATGCTGTGTTTCTTTGAGGTATAAGAACGATATAGTTTGAGTAAATCATCAATAGGCGAAAGTCGAACATCGGGAAAACCATCATCCAAAATGACCGAAGGCAAAGCCGTAGTTTCTTTTAATCTAGGAGGTGTAATTTGCTTAAAAGACAATGTAAATGGAGCTGCGTACGATGCTGGGCTAGCCATTTCCTCCGACCATTTTTTCGGTTTTAAATGGGGAATCTTATCCGAAACAGCAACGTATTTACGCGGAACAGATACTACCCAATCTTGTGCTTCTAACTCTTCATATGCCGCGACTATCGTCTTGCGGTGAACTTCTAATAATTTGGCCAAATCACGTGTGCTTGGCAAATGGGTATTCGCCTTGAGTATCCCTTGACTAATTGCATTAATAAAAGCAATGGCAATCTGTCTATAAATAGGTATCTTACTCTCGCGATCAATCGCTATAATTCTTTCAAATGGCAACATAGTGGACTACTAATTATAACATATCTGGACCACAAAGATAGTCCTAATAGCCTATACTTTTGCCACGTAAAAGAAAAATAAAGATGAAGTACACAATTAAAAAAGCAAGTCTAGAAGATTTAGAAGAAACAGCAACTCTTTTCAATCTTTACCGTATCTTTTATCGTCAAGAAGCAGATTTACAAGGAAGTAGAAAATTCATTAAAGAACGACTTCTCCAAGGCGAATCCGATATATTCTTGGCTATACTCGATAACAAAGCCGTGGGTTTCGTACAATTGTACAAGCTTTTTCACTACATTAAATTACAAAAACAATGGCTATTAAGTGATTTATTTGTACATCCCGATCACAGAGGAAAGGGATTATCAGTTGCTTTAATAGACCGCAGTAAAAAATGGTGTGAAGAAACAGGTGCTTGTGGCTTAATGCTAGAAACCGAAAAAACGAACATCATTGGTAATAATCTCTATCCGAAATGTGATTTTCAATACGATGGAGTGCATAACTACTATAATTGGTGGAAATAAGTCTAGTTTGTTGGCGAAGTTTCGACTTCGCCAATTTTGTTTTTCTTATAAATTTATTCCTATGTCACACATTCCAGAAAACTTAGCGCTCATTCTACAACGCATCGAAAGAGCCTGTATTGCCAACAACAGAGATCCGCAAGACGTTCGATTACTCCTAGCGACAAAAACAGTGCCTGCTGATCGAATTCGATTGGCAATCGCAGCAGGTCAAACCCTAATAGGTGAAAACAAAATCCAAGAAATAAAAGAAAAGTACCACGATCTGGTTGATCTTAAGCCAATCAATCACTTCATTGGTCACCTGCAAACCAATAAAATTAAAGACATCTTAAAATACGATGTCACTTGTATTCACTCTGTTGATCGATTGGATCTGGCTAGTAAATTACACCAGCGTTTAACCTTGGAAAACAAAAAAATAGAGGTCTTAATTCAGGTCAATACCTCTCAAGAAGAGAGTAAATTTGGCGTGGCTCCAGAAGAAGCACTGGCTTTAATCCAAGAAGTGGCTCAATTCGACACCTTGCGAATAAAAGGACTCATGACCATTGGCTTATTTAGTGCAGACGAAGCGCAAATACGCCCCTGCTTTAAGCTCCTCAAAAGCATACAACAACAAGCTATTCAACTCAATCTTCCTCAGGTAGAAATGAAAGAATTATCCATGGGAATGAGTGGTGATTTAGAAATCGCCATTGCTGAAGGAGCTACAATAGTACGCGTTGGTACAGCTATATTTGGTGAGCGCATCTATCCAGATAGCTACTATTGGAACGAAAACAAATAAAAGATTGGGGAAGTTTGGCATAAAAATTGTATTTTTTAAATTTAAACACAAATACTATGAAAATTTACAATTTACACACTTTATTAGCGCTCTTTTCTCTACTACTCCTTTCTGAACTGGGGATGGCTCAAGCTAAACCTTTTGGAGAAAGAATAGGTGAATTGCTCTATGAGATGACCCTTGACCAACCAAACCCTGAAAATATTCAACAGCTCTTGCAAACTTTTGACATTGATAACAAAGAAGTAAAAATAGGCAATCTATCCTATAGCATCTTCGATGGCTTTGAGGGGGACAAAATGTACTATATTCCCTTCACTACAGCGGAAGAAAGTAGGTTTACTGTAGAACAATTCAAACAAAAGGGCAAACTGTATTATGGCGCACAATTTTTACTTCAAAGTACCTATACCTTAAACAGTAAACAAGAAGTAAAATACGCAAACGATGCCTATGCCTATAATACCAACTACAATGAATTAAGTCCGTTTTGTACAACGCCAATGAAATACAAAAACGGAAGTGGAAATAATCCTGATTCTCCCCTTTTAAGTTGTATCTATACGAATCCAGACAGTCAAAGACGAATGATGTACTGGGTTGTATTTGAAAAACCGATTGGCGACAAAAAAGGAAATACAATCAAAGAAATAAAATTCCAAAGTATCGAACTTTGGCAAAAACAATAGGAGCATTTGACATCTTCAAAAAAATAAAGCGGATGTTCTAAAAGAACAACCGCTTTATTTTAGCATGTTATCGTTTCATCTAAAGAAGTAAAAACTGAATTTTGTGACCTAAACTCAGGCACAATTCGCTTTAATTCTGTAACGAGAAACATCATATCGTCTTTGGTTTCTTCTGCTAACACACTTTCACAAAGTGCTTCAATTATATGCTTGGCCTCCATTAAATCCTGATTCCTCACTTGAGCAATCATAATTTTTTCATGGTGTGTTTTGACCGTATTTTCATCATTAGCTAAAAGCTCTTCAAAAATCTTTTCACCTGGTCGCAATCCCGTAATTTTAATATCAATATCATCAGGATACACAAAACCACTTAATCGAATCATGCGCTTAGCTAAATCTATAATCTTCATGGATTTCCCCATATCAAAAACAAAAATTTCACCACCTTTCCCCATGATAGAAGCTTCTAACACCAATTGACATGCTTCAGGAATTGTCATAAAATAACGTGTAATATCAGGATGAGTTACTGTTAAGGGTCCACCTGCATCCAATTGACGTTTGAACAACGGAATTACTGACCCATTTGATCCTAATACGTTTCCAAATCGCGTGACGATAAAATTCGTTTTTCCTTTATCTTTTAAACTAGAAACATAAATCTCTGCCGCACGTTTTGTTGCACCCATAACATTGGTAGGGTTTACTGCTTTATCAGTAGACACCATAACAAACTTCTGAACACCAAAAGCAACGGATAAATCTGCGATATTCTTTGTTCCTTTTATATTGGTATAAATAGCCTCATAAGGATAGCTCTCCATTAATGGAACGTGCTTATAGGCTGCTGCGTGATAAACTAAATCAGGTTTATAGGTTGCAAAAACTGAACGCATATTTGATTCTTCTCGAATGTTCCCTACAACGTATACGATGCGATCTGGGTGTTGAGAAACCATCGATTGTTGCACGTCATAAAGTGGAGATTCAGCGTGATCAATCAAAATCAACTGCTTAAAATCAAATAGTGCTACCTGTCTAGCGATCTCACTTCCAATTGAACCAGCTGCACCCGTAATCATCACTACTTTACCTTGCATCTCATTTGCAATAATAGGATTCTCTAAATTAATAGCCTTACGTCCTAATAAATCGTCAATACGCAATTCTTTAATCTGCCTATTTGTATATTTTCCATCTAACCAATCGGTGGCAGGTGGAATAATCTTAATCTTAACGGGTAGCTCTACCAAGTGCTCTGCTATTTCATTCAAACGCTCTCGCTGAATATTTTGAATGGAAATAATAATATCATCAATGCGATTTTGCAGCACAAACGTCGTACTGAGCTCTTTACTTCCATAAATGCGATAACCTGCAATTCGCTGTCCTACTTTTTTATCATTATCGTCCACAAAACCAATGATTTGCGTTCGAACCTTCGTATCAGCTGCTAATGCATTTAATGTTATTAATCCAGAATCGCCCGCACCATAAATCAATACGCGCTTTTCATTGCGTACCTCTAAAATATAACTGCGGTAAAACTGACTATAAAACAAACGAGCACAAACTAACATAGCTGCAGACAGCAACATATGCATCACAATAAAAGAATAAGACTGGCGGACAAAATCATCCATTTGCTCACCAGAAAGAATACCATTACGCTGTAAAGCTGCTGGTATTGTGATCAAAACGCTGGCGAATAGACAAGTGATGAAAACCAATTCAATATCCTTAATGGACGTTTGTCTAATTAGACTGCGATACGGTTTCACTAGCCAAAAACTGAGGATATAAGCTCCTAAAACAACTGGCAATTTAATATAGAATAACTCTACTTCATAGGTACCGTAAAAATTACTTAAGAAAAGTAAAGAAATAAAATAAGTAAAGAGAATGATCAGAATATCTATGAAGAATATAATTCCCCTGGGGATATCTCTTTTCAATCTACTTTTCAAACGATCAATCATAGCAATATAATTGGATGGTATTTTCTTTTTTTTCAAAGATAATACATTTTCAACATTATTTAGCTAAAAAAAGCTCTGATCATTCTATAACCTTGACTAATTTAAGAAAATTAGCTAAAAAACAAGCAAATATTCAAAAATATCTACATTTATAATATTTTTAACTATTAATACACAAATTGAGAAGTAATATAGAAGATAAATAAAGACAATACGCATTCAAACTAGCTATCCATTGTTAAATTTTCGCTCTGTTTCATTTAAAAAATAGGCCTTTTCACAGTCTATTTTTACTTGCTATTCGAATCATAAGTAGAGTAAGGAACTAAAAATACAGTATTCACCAGCAGATTCTACTCTTCTCCCATTTCCCATCACCATAATCCAAAAAAAAAGCCTGACTACTTGCGTAATCA
>NZ_JBMVQX010000052.1:0-12089 GCF_050522745.1 Myroides sp. C15-4
TGTTTTCATATTTGACAGTTTTGTTTAAAGTTAATAATTTCGAATTAACAACTGTCCGATTTTTAGGTAAGCCTACAATTTGATAAATGCACAACGTAGGTTTGAATCATATTTTTTACCTCTAAAGAGCAAGTATGATCGATATAAATAAGATATAATTGATCTTTGTTGTATAATTTTTTAAACATAGTCAAAAAATAATCTGGACTATATTTTATAGTAATAAAATAAGCTACTGTAATTAATTTATTAACTGTATTATTTTTAGTTTCAAATTTCAATTGGGGGTGATTTTGATCTTGGTTAGTAGCCATAAGTTATATCGGATATTATTTTCAATAATTCAGTTTAGAATTGTATTATTTACACAAGATGTAAAATCTTAATTATAAATAACATACGCAATATAGTGATTAAATTTAGGTAGTTTTTATTGTAAAAAAAATTAAGTGATAGAATTTGTAAAATAGCTTTATTATATAAACATTATTTTTTATTATATAAAACTAAGGAGTTTATAAACGCTACATTTACTAAATAGCAATTAAGCTATAATAAAATTCTTTATTATGAATAATAATCAAAGATTGGAAGTAGTTAAAATTTCAAATTGGGATGAATCGTCAAAAAAGTTAAAAGAGCAATTTTCGCAATTGACAGACGTTGATTTGAAGTATGAGGTGGGAAAGGAGAATGATTTATTAAATCGTCTTGAGAAAAAAATGAATAAAAAGCGCCCAGAAGTGATTGATTTAATCAATAAATATGAAAAACAGAGTAAAGTGTAATTATTTTGTTATAAAACAATTTAATATAACTGTAAGTGCACTTTAGGGTGCACTTTATTTCTTAAAATCTGGATGTCTGGATTAAAATTTAGTTTGTTCAAACTACATTGACCTACATCTAATTGTAGATTTTACTACAATTGAAATAAGGATGTTGTAATATAACTGGTTTGCTTAATCAATTAAAAAGTGAGACCTAATTCGATAGTCTATAGAAAGGGTATTTTAATATATAAAAAGTTTTTTTCTTTAAGCAGCTTATTGATAGTATGTTTTAATGTGTGAAAAATATAATTTATATCAATTGTTGTATAATGCTTTTTAGACAAGTAAAACAGACCTTTAGGTTATGTAAATGTAGTTATTGAAGGTAAATAATATGGATATAAAAACTCAAAGCGATCAAAAGATTTTGGAGCAAAAGATACTGAATCACAATTTAGCAATCAATCATTTAGAATTAGCTATAAAGTATCATTTTGATGCATCTAGGTATTTTGAAAATGGCGATATTGATAAAGCTATTGAGTGCAATGCAAAAGCACAAGATAGCACGAATAAGGCGGTGGAATACAGTTCAAAAATTGGCCACAAACATTTATCGAAATAGAATAATAATTTCATGATTGGGTTTAATGAATGTTGAATAAAAATCGGGGTAAGAAAACAGACGTTGGTATTGAATGCCCAAAAGTAATTTTTTTCGATATCCTTACCTTGGTTTTTATCAATATTTTTTTAAAGGAATCTCTGCTGTGAGATTTAAATAAACAGCGTTTTGCTAGAAGAGGAAGATCTATATAGATCTTCCTCTTTGTTTTTTAGGTTATATATCAATTCGCTTTTTTTGACTATTAACATCAGTTAATCAATTCTTTAGGTTACCTTTAGATAAAAGTTCTTAAGTATGAAGATTTTCATAAAATACATGGTGAGTTTTCGCTGTAAGATGATAGTGAGGATGGAGCTGGATAAACTCGGAATCATTTATGGTAGTGTAGATCTTGGTGAAGTAGAATTAAAACAAGAACTTACCAATGAAGAGTTTACGCAATTAAAAATGGCTTTACTTCAAACAGGATTAGAACTTATGGAGAGTAAACGAGCTATTTTGATTGAGAAAATTAAAAAAGTAGTAATTGAAATGGTGTATGGTGATATAGAGGTTTTAAAAATAAAAAAATCTGATTACATAAGTAAACAGCTAAATTATGACTATACTTATCTGGCTAACATATTTTCTGAATCTACAGGTACTACAATAGAACAATTTGGTATTGTTCACAAGATTGAACGAGTAAAAGAACTTTTGATTTATGATGAATTAAATTTATCTGAGATTTCCTATAAGCTTAACTATAGTAGTGTAGCACATTTATCTGCTCAGTTTAAAAAAGTCACGGGTTTGACCCCAACTTTTTTTAAAAAGCTCAAAGATAAGAAAAGGATAAATCGCGAAGATGTGTGAATGATATAATAGATAATTATTATTGTGTAATGATTTTATAATCAGTAATTTCCACCTTTGTGTTGTAGTAATTAAACTACAAAATAAAACACAAAACATATGGACAAGAAAGATGAAAAAAACAAAGCCTTAGCTAGTAGTTCACAAAATGAAATCAAGAATCATCGTGAAGCGGCTGGTCATTTAGAATCAGCTGTAAAATATCATTTAGATGCTGCTAAACATTATGAGGATGGATTGGTTGAAAAAGCTGTAGAATGTAATACTAAGGCACAAGCCTGTACAGAAAAAGCAATCAGTGAAACTGGCAAAAAGATGCGTACTAGACTTTAATTAGAAGTAAACAGAATATCAAATTTTAATACTATTAATTCTTAACCGAAATAAATAAAACTTAATTAATAATTTGTTACTTCTTTAAAAACCACTTGATATTTGTTGTCGTCAGGTGGTTTTTTTTATTATTAATAAAAATTAAATTCCAGCAAATATTATTGCTATGCCAAGGTTATAAATTCTCGGACAATCAAGAAGTTTTAATTTATAAAAGATAATAGAGATGAATGCATTAGTAGAAAATATGGATTTTAGTATTTATATCGAAGAATTTAAGAAGCGATTGAAATATCTGTTTCGAGAAAAATATAATTATAATGCTTTGGGACTTACCCGTGATTTTCCTGCTGAATTAGTGGATGAAATTATGGATCAAACCCCCTTGTCTGTAGCTATCCCTCAGAGGTATGGAGGCAGGGGAATGAAAGTAAAAGAATGCTTGCAAATTCTCTCAGCAGCCTCTTATGAATCTTTACCTCTTTCATTGATTTTTGGGATTAATATCGCTCTTTTTTTGGAACCTTTGGCTAAATATGGACAAGCTGCTGTTCAGCAAAGGGTTTTTAAAGAGTTTATAGAAAACAAAGCGATGGGTGGATTAATGATTACTGAAAAAGCTCACGGGAGTGACGCTTTGAATATGAAAACAGCTTTTGAGCAAAAGCAAAATATGTATCATATTAAAGGACAAAAACACTGGCAAGGATTAAGTGGTACAGCTGATTTTTGGATTGTAACGGCCAGAGAGACTAGACCAAATGGAGAATTAGCAAGAGATATTGATTTTTTTGTTTGTGAAAATAATAAAGAACATCAATATATTCCTATGACTCATCGATATAATAACTTGGGTTTGTATGCTATTGCTTATGGTATTAATGAAATTGATATAATTGTTCCTAAGGAGCAAAAATTACTCAATGAAACCACAGGAATTAAATTAATGCTTGATACGCTTCATCGCAGCAGGCTTCAATTCCCTGGTATGGGATTAGGGTTTATTAAAAGGCTTTTAGATGAGTCCTTAACACATTGCCAAGAAAGACAAGTAGGAGGTACACCTTTGTTGACAATTGATTCAGTCAAAAATCAAATTGCAAAGATACAGGCCGCTTACACCTTGTGTTCTGGTATGTGTATTTTTAGCGTTGATATAAGCGGAATTGACAAAAACTTGGCCTTAATGAGTATTGAGGCTAATGTACTGAAAGCTTTAGTTACAGATTTAATGCAAGAATCAGCCCAAATTAGTTTACAATTAGCTGGGGCTAATGGATATCGATTAGACCATATTGCTGGAAGATCCTTGGTTGATTGTAGACCTTTTCAAATTTTTGAAGGATCAAACGAAATGTTGTATACCCAAATTGCGGAGGGGATACTAAAATTGATGAGAAAAGCAAAAAAAACGAATCTATATGGTTTTTTAAAAGAGTATGAGCGCACGAGTTTGAGTGCTGAATATTTTGTGTCTCAATTAGATTTAAGTATTGATAGTACGTTAAAACAACGCAATTTAATACTTATAGGTAAAATGATAGCTCGAGTTATAAGCTTTCAATTCGTCTTGCAACTGGATGGTTTTAATATGCAACTTATAGAAATCACACGTCAAAGTCTTCTTTCAGATTTGGCTGCTTTTTATGGTCAATTTAATATACAAAATGATGTAAATCCCATTTTAGATTACGAGATGAATTCAGATTGGACTACGTTTTAACAAAAATGAGAACTCAAGCTTATATATTGAATAATTTACCACAAAATACGATAGAATAATTTAATATCGTTTGTAAGATTCAAATCTGAAGTATGATGAATTAAGTTTATTTGAGATTTTGTATAGATTTAATTGCTTTAGAGAAGTCAATTTACCTTATCAATATAATAGATTCACGCCTAGAAAAAGTAGCAGGGAAGATGTGTGAATTATGTAATCTCTTATGTTTTTTATATAATACTTTGTCAATCAATAAAAACAACCTTTGTAAGGTAGTAATGTGGTGTTAGTTATGCCCCCATAAAAACCAATTAAAAATCATCACCAAACTACTTACGTTTAATTTAGAATCGGCATTAAATACCATCTAAATACTGGTAAGTGTTATAAATATTGATTGGTTGAAAAGCTGTATAAAGTAACACAAAGATACAAGTCTGTACAAAAAGTCTGTACAAAGAAAGCAATTAGTAATAGACTTTAAACAAAATAAAAAAAAGACAGATTATAATATTATTAATTCATTTACCAAAATAAAAAAACTTTATTAATAATTTGTTGCTTCTTTCTAAAACCACTTGATATTTATTGTCAGGTGGTTTTTGAATTAAGTTTACATTTGTTGTTTCTCTTGATATGCTTGACAAAGAAGTGAAAGGCTATTGAATTTTTTTAGAAAATATCCAATTTAATTCCATCATAACTAGCATATACCATTGTTGGATGTGATTCTTGATGATATATATTGCCCTTATAATCGATTGCTATAGCTCCCGCCAATCCTTGTATTTGTTTCAGATCTTGAAAACTTTTTTCAAATGCCTCAGCTAAGGTCATGCCATCACTCACTCGTGTTGCAATTTTGGCTGCCATAGCAAGACTTACAATATCCTCGCCAATACCAGTTAAACTTACTCCACAATAGGTATTAGCATAATTTCCTGCCACTGTTGCAGAATCAGAGATTCTTCCAGGTATTTCAAATCCTTTACCTCCAGTAGAAGTGGCTGTTGCAATTTTACCAGAATTGTCTATACAAACGCATCCTACAGTACTTGTTTTTAATGTGTTTTTATCTTTGTTTTGCTTTTTTTTATCATATTCGTCTTTGCGTTGTTTAATTTGAGGATTAAAAAAGATGAAATGATTCGCTCTTGCAAATTCAATAGCTCCAATTCCACCAAGTATTTTATCTTCATAAGACATTAATTTTTCTGCTACTAAAATTGGATTTTTTACATTCTCAATATTAATCACACCGGCCATTCTTAAAGTACTTCCATCCATTAAAGCAGCACTCATTCTTATAATCCCATCGGATTGTATCTGAGAACCTGTCCCAGCATTAAAAAGAGGATCATTTTCTAAAAGACTAACAACATAGGCAACTGTCTGAATAGAAGTATTCATTTTTAAGTATTGAAAACCTTGATGAATAATACGTTTTAACGCCTCTTGTTTTTGATTTCTTGTTTTGTCATTGGTATGGGATTCTGAGAGAAAACCACCATGTATAATTAATTTCATACTACTTATATTTATTAGTTATTATACTGAGAATCCTTTATAATTATTTTGTTTTCTTTAAAGAAAAAAATATCATTTTGAGTCATAACATGGGTAATTAAGTGACTAATAGAAATAGGTTTCCCAATGTCTATTTGAGTTAGATTGGTATCTGTAATTTGTCGTCCGTCTACAAGTATAATACTACCTGAACCAATTGCAATCATGGTGTCATTGTTATCAGTAATTATTAATCCGGTATCCTCGCCTAGACCTATACCTATTTTCATGGGATTTCCAACAACAACTTGAAATAATCGGCCAATTCTACCTCGTTGTATAAAATGAGTATCAACAATGATGGAATCAATCAGGCTTAAACCACTATTTATTTCTACCAAACCTTTTAATAAAGCATCGGAGCTGTTACCTTGATAAATCATACTAGATGATACTGCTGCTGCACCCGCAGAGGTACCTGCATATAAAAACTCTTCATGATGATATTTATCCAATAACATTTGTTGAAACGGAGTTCCTCCTATCACAGAAGTTAAACGCAATTGATCTCCTCCAGTAAATAGCACAGTATTTGCTTGGGTGAGCCGCTGTAAATTATCAGGATCATTAGCTTCTAATCTACTATTGATTGGCAAGTGTCCAACGTTTGTGGCTCCGAGAAGTTTAAAAGCATGTATATATGTTTGACTTACCTCTTCTGGCATTTTAGAGGCAGTGGTTATAATTTCAATTCGGGATTCTTCCTTGTTTTTCGACTCGTCTATTATGTTCTTTAGAATACCACAATTGTAAAAGTAATTACTGTTTATTTGTTTTATTTCTGTTTCACTGGCGATAGAATTTCCTACATCTATTCCTCCACCAACGATAATTAATTTTCCTTTAATACTCATGTTTAAAATTATTGATTTTGTAATTTAATCAAATTAAACCATTATATCATTAAATAATTATCTTAATTTATTGGTAATATTTTTAATTAAAATAGTTGTAGTCCTTATTTAATAGTACCTTGATAAATATAAAAGTAAGGTATATGATTATAGAAAAAATATCAATTTTACGAGGTCCTAATATTTGGAGTAATACAAGAGTGAAGCTCATTCAAATGCGATTAAATATAGAAGAGCTAGAACAAAGACCCACAGATGTAATTGATGGGTTTTTACAACGAATAAAAGTATTATTACCATCATTATACAGTCATCGATGTTCTGAAGGAAGTCCTGGAGGTTTTTTCAGTAGAGTAAGCACTGGCACTTGGATGGGACATGTGGTGGAGCATATATCTATTGAAATCCAATCTTTAGCTGGTATGCAATCGGGATTCGGAAGAACCAGAGAAACAAAAGTTTCAGGGACCTATCATGTTGTGTTTGATTATGAGGAAGAAAATGCAGGTGTATTTGCTGCAAAATCAGCAGTAGAAATTGCCCAAGCACTAGTTGATGGAGTTGCTTATGACTTGGACTCGACAATTCAAAAGTTAAAGCAAATTTATCGACGTTTTATTTTAGGACCTTCTACACTTAGTATTGTAAAGGAAGCAAAAAATAGAAAAATTCCATGGATACCATTGGACAATCAATCTTTTATTCAGTTAGGTTATGGAGTTAATCAAATGCGCATTCAAGCAACCATCACATGTGAAACTAGTCATATCGCTGTAGATTTAGCATGTGATAAAGAGAAGACAAAAATGATACTCAAACAATGCTCCATACCTGTTGCAGAAGGTGGTGTTTGTATAAACCAAGATCAACTTAAACAACTCATTGATAAAGTAGGATATCCTATAGTGATAAAGCCATTAGATGGAAATCAGGGAAAAGGTGTGTCTATTAAAGTTCTCGACTTTGAAACAGCTAAACAAGCTTTAATACATGCACAAAAATATAGTGAAAGAGTCATCGTTGAAAAATTTATTAGGGGCCATGATTTTAGAGTTTTGGTCATCAATAATAAAGTCGTAGCGGCTTCAAAAAGGGTTGCTGCTCATATTATTGGCGATGGAGTTCGAACAATAAGAGAATTAATTGAATTAACAAATAAAGATCCTTTACGCGGAAATGGTCATGAGAATGTTTTAACTAAGATAGAAATCGATCGAGATACCCTGAGTCTTTTGTCTAAAAGAGAGCTTCAACTGGATTCTATTGTCGAAGATAATATGATTGTTAATTTAAAATCTACTGCTAATTTAAGCACAGGAGGAACGGCAATTGATGTAACGGATCAAATCCATCCAGAAAACATTTTATTAGCAGAAAGGATTGCAAGAGTTATCGGATTGGATATTTGTGGAATTGATATCATGGCTGTTAACCTTACGACTGCTTTAAAAGAAAATGAGGGTGTGGTGTTAGAAGTAAATGCAGCACCAGGATTTAGAATGCATTTAGCGCCTAGCGAAGGGATTTCGCGTAATGTAGCTGTACCTGTTTTGGATATGTTATATCCTCCAGGAAAAGAATCTAGAATTCCTATACTAGCAATAACAGGAACAAATGGTAAAACAACAACAACTCGTTTACTGGCTCATATTGCAAAAAATCATGGCTTTAAAGTAGGTTTTACAACATCTGATGGCATATATATCGATCATCAACTAATGGAAAAAGGAGATACCACAGGTCCTGTTAGTGCTCATTATGTGCTGCGAGATCCAAGTGTTGAAATTGCTATATTAGAGACAGCTAGAGGAGGTATTTTGCGTGCAGGATTAGGATTCACTAGTTGTGATATTGCTATTATTACCAATATTAAGGAAGATCACTTAGATTTAGATGATATTCATACGTTGGCTGATTTGGCAAAAGTCAAAGCTGTTGTAGTTGAGAGTGTAAAAACAGATGGCTGGGCTATTTTAAATGCAGATGATCCCTATTGTATGAAGATTTCACAAACACTAGACTGTCAAGTTGCATATTTTTCGTTAGATGTAAATAGCTCTATTGTAGAAGCATGCTTGAAAAGAGGTGAAATAGTAGCTGTTTGTGAAAATGGATATATAACCATTAAAAAAAAGCATTGGAACATTAGAATTGAAAAAGTTATTAATGTTCCTCTTACTATGCAGGGAAAAGCAAAATTTATGGTGCAAAATGTATTGGCAGCTACTCTGGCCAGTTATCTGTATGGATTTGAACCAGCAAACATCAGAATGTCCTTGCAAACTTTTATTCCTAGTCCCACTCAAACTCCAGGGAGAATGAATGTTTTTGAATTTAAAAAATTTAAAATCATGATTGATTTCGCCCATAATCCAGCAGGATATTTAGCCATTGAAGACTATTTAACGTTTATTGAAGCCTCTAGGAAAATTGGTATAATAGCAGCAGTAGGAGATCGACGAGATCAGGATATTATTAAATGTGGTAAAATCGCTGCACGAATGTTTGATCATATTATTATTCGACAAGAAAACCATCTACGAGGAAGGACTGAAGAAGAAATAATACAATTGATATTAATAGGAATAACTAGTATTAATAAACAGGTTACTTATGAAATAATCCCAAAAGAAGCTGAAGCCCTTAAACATGTTTTATCTATTGCTAAAGAAGGAAATTATATAGTT
This sequence comes from Myroides sp. C15-4, assembly GCF_050522745.1. Lineage (NCBI taxonomy): Bacteria > Pseudomonadati > Bacteroidota > Flavobacteriia > Flavobacteriales > Flavobacteriaceae > Myroides > Myroides sp. C15-4. The sequence goes on from NZ_JBMVQX010000052.1 coordinate 9,420, forward strand.
GCCTTAAGTGATGTAGTATCCAATGCCATCAATCTTATTGAGTCCTATCTTGAAAATGATAAATAGAATACTTTTTAACTGATTTTGATAGTAAGATAATATTCTAATTTTATCAAGAATTGTGTTAAATAAAAGTTTCTAAGAACAAGAAAAATAAATTTTATACTATCAGTACAGGATTATTTATAATCGAATCGTTAGTTTAATTGGTATATTTTCTCTGAAGAGTGGTTTAATTTATCTAGAATATAGAGATAGATATTTAACAGTAAACCTAATTTATTATTCTTATAATATAGTGAAGGTTAAAAACAAGTCAAACTTATGCGTAAACAATTTGTCGTTTTTTCAACATTACTTTTGATTGTAATGCTTCTACTTACTCTCTTTTTAAATAAGAATTGGGGCATCTTTTTTGTAGTTATTCTCATCTTTGTGATTATGGGATATCAGGATATGTATCAAAAGAAACATACACTGAGGCGTATTTATCCAATCTTTGGTCGACTTCGCTATGTGATGGAAGAACTTCGACCAAAAATGTATCAATATTTTATTGAATCCGATACCGACGGTAAACCAATTAGTCGTATCGACCGTGCAACCATCTATCAACGTGCTAAAAAAGAATTGGAAACAATTCCATTTGGAACGCAATTAGACGTTTATGCAGAGGGTTACGAATGGATGTGTCACTCAATTGCTCCAAAAGCCTTTGATAAACTAGATCACAATCCTCGTGTACTGTTTGGTAATAAAGACTGTAAACAGCCGTATTCAGCCAGTATCCTCAATATTTCAGCCATGAGTTTTGGTTCACTAAGCGCTCAAGCTATAGAAGCCATGAGTGGTGGTGCAAAATTAGGAGGGTTTGCGCATAATACAGGTGAAGGAGGAATAAGTCCGTATCATTTAAAAGGTGGAGGGGACTTAATTTGGCAAATTGGTACGGGATACTTTGGATGTAGAGATGAGCATGGAAAATTTGATCCTACCTTATTTGCGGAAAAAGCGAAATTACCGAATGTAAAAATGATCGAGTTAAAAATCTCACAAGGAGCTAAACCAGGGCATGGGGGAATACTTCCTGCGTCTAAAAATACAGTGGAAATTGCGGAAATCAGACAAGTAAAACCGCATACGGTTGTGGCTTCACCGCCTTATCACTCGGCTTTTAATTCACCATTAGAATTAGTTTCGTTTATTAAGGAATTGCGAACTCTATCAGAGGGGAAACCGATTGGGTTTAAACTGTGTATCGGACACAAAGCAGAGTTTATTTCTATTTGTAAGGCGATGGTTCATTTAGATACGTATCCGGATTTTATCTCTGTAGATGGTGGCGAAGGTGGTACGGGGGCTGCACCGCAAGAGTTCTCGAATTATGTAGGAGCCCCTATGTTGGATGGACTGGCTTTTGTACATAATATTTTAATGGGAATGGGAATTCGCAAGCACATTAAGATCATTGCTTCTGGAAAAGTAACTTCGTCGTTTCATATTGCTCGTGCTATGGCTTTAGGTGCAGATACGTGTAATGCCGCTCGTGCGATGATGATTGCTATTGGATGTATCCAAACTCTTTTATGTAACACCAACCGTTGTCCTACGGGAATTGCTACGCAGGATCCAAAGTTGACCATAGGTTTAGACGTTGCAGACAAAAAAGTACGTATGGCCAATTACCATAAAGGAACAGTGGAGAGCTTCGTTGAGTTATTAGGAGCTTCTGGACTAGATGACATGAAAAACATCACGCGTACCCATATTTACAGACGTGTTTCATTGAATGAGATGTTGACGTATGAAGAAATTTTTCCTTCTTTAAAAGTGGGATCTTTACTCGAAGGGAATATTCCCGATCGATATAAACAAGATTTTGAATATGCAAATATGAACCGATGGTGGATTTTCAAATGAAAAACAAACCTAAATTGAGCTGTTTTTCTATAAAATTAATAGAAGAATTTTTATATATGGAAATTCAACATGTTAGATTATAGCCAGTCAAAAACCTCTAAGGTTAACATGATTTGGTTGTATTGTTTAAAAAAATCCTATACTAATGTTTTCTTCATCATTATATCGCTTTGCTTATCATCTGCTGGTAGAAAAATATGTTTATCAAATGCTATAAATCTATTTTTTTTTGATAGAAACGAATAGCTTTTGGGTTTTCTTCCCAAACACCTAACCACAAATAGTTGACTTTTTTAATATATGCTACTTGTAAAGCTTTTTCATATAATATTTGCCCAACCTTTTGCCCATGATATTCTTGTAAAACATAGATTCTTTTTATTTCTATGCTGTTGGAATCTTTTATTTCTGTTTGAGAAACTCCATAGTTTAATTTAAGATAGCCAATTATTTGATGTGATAAAATTGCAAAATAAAAGTCAGAATAAATATCAGTTAATTCTTTAGTTAGTGTCTTAATTGAAAAACTATCCTCAAGATATTTGGTCATGTTTTCCTGACTGTTTGTTTCTGAAAAGGTTTCAAAAAAAGTTTGCCTACTGATTGTTTGTAACTCTTGAATATCGTTTAGAGTTACTTTCTTAATTGCTATGTTTTTTTTTTTTTGTTTTCAAGGTGGATATTCCGTTTCGATTTGTGCCAGTGATTTCGGAGTACTTGTGCCAGTGATTTCGGTCAAACTGTGCCAGT
>NZ_JBMVQX010000053.1:0-11319 GCF_050522745.1 Myroides sp. C15-4
TCATAAGTAATGACGTAATAGTACGTACCACTTGGAAGTTTACTTCCCTTATCAATGGTTGCTTTTCCTTCAGAATAGCCACGGAAAACATTACTGCTTCCGTCCCCCTGTGGATCATAACCACGGGTTTCATACACACGCGATCCCCAACGGTTGAAGATTTCTACCTTATTGTTGGGGTAATTCTTGATGTTATCGATAATAAAGTAATCGTTCTTACCATCGCCATCAGGCGTTACTAAGTTATAAATCACGATATCACCATCTAAAATCCAATCTTTCTTTACAGTGGCTAGGGTAAAGAATCCATAGCCTTTGACTGTTGCAATAGTGGTTACCTCTTTGGTCGACATGTCCACTACTCCCCCTTCATCTACCCAAAGTTGTGCTTGATCATCCCAACGGACAATGTGCAAGTTTTCTTCGGGTGTATTCAATACATCAGGCGATGTGGTTGTCTCCTCCCAACTTAGGGTTAAGAGTACGTCGCTCGTATTGTTTTCTCCTTTGTCGATCAGCCAATATTCTTTCGTATTTAGGGTGTTGATCACCCCTACTTTATTGGGACGAGACTCGAAAAAGGCTGGATCATCATACCTATATTCACCTGTAAAAACATCTTTAGTGCCTTTAGGAGCAGAAATACGCGCATAGCGGTATTTTCCTTGATCTCCACTAGGATAAGTAAAGGGTTCATTTCCTATCTTTTCAATTATTCCTTCCACATGTGCTTCATCGCGTACATTTAAAGTCGTAGCCCCATTTTGAAATGTAATCATTCCATGAGAAACTCCCGTAACCGAATTCTTTGCAGGATCCACTTTGATAATACCGGACTGAAAATCAGCAGTGCCATAGATATCGATGTTTTGTTTTAAATCGAATGCAACCTCGTTTACGGGATTATCAAACTCTACATGGTAAAAAGAGGCAATTCCGTTTCCCGTTAATCGTTTGACTCCATCAGCAGCACCATCAACGGTAAAAATAGTCCTTGAAGTTTTGCGATTTTCTGTCATACCGTACCATCCATCATTGAGGAAGTGTTGAAAATAAATCACGGTTCCATCATTGGTAACATCTCCAGATTCTTGATTTTCAAATGTACCTTCAAAGGAAATCAAATCTCCAGGTGAGACAGACAAGACCCCTTCGTTGCTGATCAACGAAGGTTCTTGACTATAAACTGCTGTACTGAGGCAACTTAATGTTACTACAGCATATCTTATTTTATTTTTCATGCTTTCTTTTTTTCCAGGTTTTAAAAATCTTTTCGATAGTTAATGGTGGTCATAGTAGTATTCATCCGTCGTACGTTGAACATAATCAATTGCCCAAGCCAGGAAGTTCATGGTAAAATGGCTATTGTATGTTGCTGCACGACTATCACCAGTTGATCCAGATCCTGTTATAACAGTAGCATTTGTAGCATTACCACTCACGCCATAAACAGTATTTCTAAAGAATCCACTATCTCCCACATAGACAAAGGCATGTTTATTGTGTCGCACAACCCAAGCTTTACTTGGATCTGCATCATAATTAATATAAGAAGATGGTAAATTGTTGATTTTTCTACCAATTCGATCCTCTCCTAACATTTTTCCACCTAAGTTTCCAAAGGGTCCTCTAATTAAAGGGTCATTTATATTAACTAAGAGGTGATCTGTACTTGCGCCACTAATAGTCGCAGCTCCACCACCTGCCAATTGATTAATAAAGTTGGCTGCATAAGTTTCATGCACTTCGTTTACAATCATTGCGGCACCTCTTTTGGAGACTAAGAATTCATATAAAGCATCATTCTTTGCTCGATCAAAACCAAAATTATAAGAACCTATTACAATATCGACCTTATTATTTCTCAAGGCGGAAGTAAAACTACTCGCGTTCGAATGGCTTCCAGAGATTACTGTTACACCCTCTACTTTAACGATTCCATTTGGTCCAAAATACGCTGGGTTCTTTAATAATCCTGCTTTTGCTCCATCATCTACTCTATAACCGGCACTACTTCCTGAGGCTAGAATCACCATGGGTCTATATAGTACAGGCACGACAACAGTTCCTCGTTGTTCTGCGTTTCCAACGCTATTTCCAAGAAGTTCCATCGTATAATGATCTGCCATTTGAGGTGTACCCTCAGCTGTCAAGAGCATCTTTACTTCGCGTCCTACCTCTGCATCAGTTAGTATTCTAGTTCCTTTATACGTAATACCGTTAACAGGGTTTGTTGTTTCAATCACAGCTTCACCAGGGAAGATAACCTTAACTGGTACTTCAATTTGATTGGGTCCTGTTAGGAATACGGGTTTATAAGGGCGTAGTTTTCCTATCACTCGGGCTCTATTCCAATCTACTTCATATTGAATAGGTGCACCTGATACTGGAATATCGTAATTACAACCCGTTAATTCGGTTAATTCAATTGAATAAGAAGAATCATAATCATGAGCTCCTTTAGACGTTAACTTCATTTTTACGGTTATATTTCGATTGCTAACCGTTGGCTTTCCTGTTCCTGCTTTAGGAGTGAGTACCACATTCTGTACATCATCACGTAAATCATTGAATACAAAGTCAATTAAGCCCGAAGTAAACTCTATTTTTTCGGTTTGATTTCCATAACCCGTTCCTTCAATTTCAACCGTTCCTGTTACTTCACCACGACCTGTAGCTTGTACTTTCAGTGGAACGTGAATTTTATTGTTTGCTGTTAAATTCACCTTGTATTCGAATACACCTTCGTGGCTGATTGGATATTGGGCATTTGCACAATAAAAATCTACAGTAAGCGGTTCTATGCGTACCGAATAAGGGTAAAATTCAGGAGATTGTCCTAATTCTACTTGAACATGGGAATTGGTAAAGAAATTCAATGGTGTACTTTTCGGAACTACTGGGGCACCTTGACCTCTTAAGATTACTTTCGCTGTTTTGGTAGCTATTTCCGCATGGGTCAACGTATGTCTACCGTAGAATCGAATTCCATTGTTATCCACCGTGTTGATTTCAACGGTTCCTCCCATGGTAATATTCGTAATGGTTGCTTCAAGGTTTCCACTTCTCAAATCTGTCAAGTTAACACCTGTAAAAAACTTACCTACAGGATCAATGCGACTAATTTTATATTTTAGGGATTCTTTTTCAACAAAATTGTGGATCACACAATTCGAAGCCTTTCCATTTAATACAAATTTGATCTCGTCACCTGAGCTTGTTGGTGCTCCATTGCCATCTCGTGTATATCCTTTTATTGGCGTACCCGATCCTCTTAACACAATGTGATAATTTCCAGCATCTGGAAAAATACCACTGCCTTGGAAAGCGTATCCATTGGGATCTGCTCCATTATAAGCTGTAGCCTCAACAGTATATCTCCCTGGTGTGGATACACTTACTTCAAGGAAAATCATATTCGAACGTTCTTTTAAGAATACCCCTTCAAAATAATTTCCTTCAATTTGTATGGTTGAACATTTGCTATTTTGAATCACAAAAGTAGCTGGTTCTATTTCTCCACATAGATTTAACCATCTAGCACGAGTTTCATTATAGAACTCCATACAATCAATAGTCGTATTATATATCATTAATCCCTGCTGTAAATCCGCTTTTGGGATATTTCTACGTTCACTCGTTGTCATTTTAGGCAACAAGAATCCTTTTTCTACCGAACTTAAATCTAGAATACTAAAAGGTAGTACATCACTAGCTGGCTCACTAACCGAACGGTCAGTTAACTTCATTCCATTTCTAATGTTTGTATTTTGCCCTTGCACTGTAGTGATACAAAAAAAGACGGCTAAGAATATATAATACAATAATTTATATTGTTTTTTTTCTAAATTCATATGCATTATTTTTTGATTAAAGAAGCTGAAACCTACGAAGACGTTTCAGCTTCTTATCTATTAATTAGAGGGTCTATTTTGTTTCACATAGTCAATAGCCCATGCCATCACGTTTGCATAAAGCACACTGTTATATACCGTACTACCTTGATAGTAAGGTTTTCCAATAGGTGTACCATCTGCCAAATATTTTGAAGGCCAAATAGAGGTATGTGTACTTGTAGCGGTTCCTACAAACCATCCACCATCACCAAAGAAGGCAAAACCTAAATCCTTGTGTTTTAATCCCCAAATTGAAGATGGATCTCCATCTTTACTCACTAAAGGAACCAAACTAGTAGGTAAGTTGCTATAATACCATCCATTCGTCGCGTCGTTACCTAGGTATTTTCCGCTTAAGTTTCCAAAAGGTCCATTGATAATTGGATCATTATTTGCACTACTCAACACTGGATTCAACATCGTATATCTACTATTGTGTAAAATTCCACTACTTGATGTCAGTTGTTCAATAAAGCTCTTTGTTGTTGAATGCACTCTATTCTCATCTCCAATAATCAGAACTCCTTTTTGATTGCGCACAAAATCTAATAACACTTGATTGGTGGCTTCTGAAGAATTATATCCAATCACGTTGACAATAATATCAACTTTATTAGACGCGATATAATTGCGTAAACTTTCGCCTTGTACTGATGTATTTAGAATTCGGATGTTATTTACTTTCACTTTTCCAGTTGGTCCAAAATTCACTCTACTATTTAAAATAGCTCCACCAGCATAGGTATTCGAGGTAGAAGGTCCATAGTTATTTGATCCTAATCGCAAGACAACAATATCTCTAAATCGAACATCAATCATCGTTGAACACGTCGTTGTACCTATTTGACTGTTGGTCGTAATCGTATAGGCTAGGTTTCCACCATCGGTATATTTTCCTGTAGGTGTCAAGCGAATTGTTTGTTGTCCTTGACCGCTGAATGTACCAGCTGCACTAAAGCTAACACCGTTGATTTCGTTGGTACTTATTGTATACGGACCTGGGTAGTCTACATTTACGCGAAGTTCAATATAGTGATTCGCTCCTAAATTAGAATCTACGGTATAGGATCCATTTACTTTTACGGTACTACACAGAATAGTGTAGCGAATCGGTTGTACTTCTACAGTAATTTCTGGGAATGTTGCACAAATAGCTGACGATCCAGGTGTAAGATTGGTAAATTTAATTGCTGTCGTTCCTTTAGGAATCATTATTTCTTCCGGATAAAGGGTTACAAACTGAATATTGTTTCGACTCGCATTGAATGCCAAGTTCACATTGTTTGCTTTAAAACTAACCGGAGTTGTTGTATTTCCTGCAACAAAATGCCCTTTTAATTCAATCGAAGTGGCTCCTGGTGCTAAAACTTTCACTGGAATTAAAATAGAATTCGCCTGAGATAGTCGCGTATCTTCTTGGTATCCTCCTCTAATTTCAATTGGGTTATTGGTATCATCACATAGGAGTTCAAATGCTACAGGTTTTACATGCACCATCACTTTTGCATTCGTCGGATTGGTATGACTAATTGAATTGGTTGTAAATGTAAAAACATTCGGTGATGAAGCTGGTGTAGAAATCGTAGGTGTACCTTGTCCAACTACTTCAATTTTTTGATTCCCTTCTCTTGTAAATTCACCCGAACCACTAAAAGACATCCCATTAGTCGTATTTGATTGTACTCTCCAGAATCCCGTTCTTGTCACATTGACATCTAATTCCACTTTATTATCGTTTGCATTTAATGGTACTCCGATATAAGCATCCCAAGTTGCTGCTACATTTTGTGGTTCATTAATTTTAAAATCTAGATCTGACGGTTTTACTTTAATACGCGTTGAAGTACAAACGGTGCTTACTTTTCCGTTAATTGAAAACGTAAGTAAATCCCCTTGAATTTCATTTCCTGTAAGTGGTGTACCTAAACCATCTAGGGCAATAGTATACACCCCAGGTGCGTTAAAACTACCACTTTTGCTAAAAGAATAACCATTTTCTGGGCTTGGTGTAGCAGTAATATGGTATGAACCCGCTTCTTGCACATTCAACTGTACATAAAGAATATCTGTTTCTTTTAAGAATTTCCCCTGTTCTAAGTAATCGTTACCTGATGCACTCAGGACAATTCGATTACAGTCGGTTAAGTCAGCAATAGCTGGAGGTAAAGTTCCACATAAACTCAACCAACGATTTCCTTCTCTACTGTAATAGTTGATACAGTCTGTATCGGTATTATAGATCACTAAACCATTTCCACGTTCTATATCTGTAATGGTAATAGCATTTCGCTCTGCTGTTGTCATACGCGGAAGCAAAAATCCTTTTGTAGAACTTTCCAATTCCAATAATGTTGCAGGCGCAGCTGTCACAGCACTATTGGCAACCGAACCATCTGTAATCTTCGTTGTGTGAGGATTATTTTGTCCGAAAGTGGTGGCTATTGTACAAAACACAGCCACCATCATCCCTACTATATATTGAATAGATTTCAAGTTATTTTTTTTCATCAATATCATTTTTGACTTATACAATTATCTATTTTAAAAGCGCTTCAAGTGCTTCTAATCGCTTCGTTAAATCCTGTACTTCATTCTTCAATACTTGAATTTCATCCGCTTTTTGATCTAACTCTTTTTTCTGTTCAATTACGTGTAAGAAAAGTTCTTCTGTTTTTTCTAATAATTGAATGGATAACTCTGATACGTTAAATGAATAACCTGTTGCGGTTTTTTCCAACTCACTAATTGGCGTAATTCCAGGTAAATGTCTATTTGTTTTAATATAGCTATCTACTGTAGTTAAGTCATTAAAAGTATAGTCATATTTCAACGAAGAGAAACCATCAAAATAGTTTTCAAATACATAATCCGCATAGTAGCTATTCGTTGCAGTAATACTTCCATTTACACGTAGTCGTTCATTTGGTGCGGCTGACTTCGTAGTATAACCAATCCCTACCCATCCCATAGTATAGATATCTTGATCATTTTTGGTCGCTTGCACCCCATTACCCGTATGCCAAGGCTCTTGAACAAGCTCGTTGAACGAAATAATAGTCGAGTTTTTATTCTCGTCTGTATAAATCAATTCGCGTGTATCTAATTTGGCTTCTAACTGAGTTAACGTTTCAGACTGTTCAAAGATATCCTTGATATAAATTGGATTTTTTGACTTTTCTTCATCTTGGAAAACTAAAGCTTTTCCAACACCTCCATAGTTATCCTCTAAGGTTAGGGAAGTAATCGTTTCTAAACTATTCCCCCCTGTTGCTCCAAATAATTCAGATCCTTTAATCTCTACATCTTCATTGGCCTCATTTTTATACACATATTTGGTTGCCTTATAGGTTCTTAAATACGTTTCTCCTGGGCGTTCAGTTTCTTCGTGTACTTCTAAATATTCGCCATTCACTTCATCCAAATACACATACATATCGTATTTTTCTGGTGTTAAGGTCGTTTTAGTTTCCTTGCTTCGGATTTCATCGGTTAAATTAAAAGTCGTGGTTGCTGTTGTAATGATAATATCTCCATTTGTATCTCGATCAACTGATACTGTTCCAGTCGTTGTTGAAATAAAATCTTTTAATAAATCAATTACCGTTGTATCCTTGATTATTTTATCAAAATCAGTAATAACATCTTGTGTAATTTCCATTACTACATCATCAGGTTGCCCCGTTTCATCAATGAAATAGTACTCAATCATCCCTGTCGTTTGATTCGTTCCTTTTTCCATTGCTGTTAACGTTTCTGCAAATTTTACCTCTACGGCATCTTTACCATTATGGAAGACAAATCCTGCTTTTACTTCTTCAGTATTAAGATTGGCATCCGTAACTTTTAAACTTGCTAGTGTCGAATTATTCTTAATCAGCGTTTTAAATTCATTACTATCACCAAGTTTATCAATAAAAAACTGATTGTCTACTAGTTCCGTTACAAACACATCGTTATTGGCGATGATTTTTCCTAAGTCGTCCATCTTCACAGCGAATACATTGTTCTCTGTATCGGTGATCGTTAAGAATTCATCTGTCGCTACAAACGATTTGATTTTTGTATTGCCTAAAGCATCCCAGCTAATAACTACGGGCTGCTTGTTTTCATCGTAGTAGAAGAAGGTGTTGTTTACCGTATCATACCCCACGTTTCCGTAAGTGTCTTTCAACTCTTCAATGATGTTGGTAATGAACTCGTTGTTGTTGGTAATTTGCTCAATGAATTCTACCTTATTTCCTAACTTGGTAATAAACTCCTGATTGTCTACTAGTTCCGTTACAAACACATCGTTATTGGCGATGATTTTTCCTAAGTCGTCCATCTTCACAGCGAATACATTGTTCTCTGTATCGGTGATCGTTAAGAACTCATCCGTTGCTACAAACGATTTGATTTTTGTATTGCCTAAAGCATCCCAGCTAATAACTACGGGTTGCTTGTTTTCATCGTAGTAGAAGAAGGTGTTGTTTACCGTATCATACCCCACATTTCCGTAAGTGTCTTTCAACTCTTCAATGATGTTGGTAATGAACTCGTTGTTGTTGGTAATTTGCTCAATGAATTCTACCTTATTTCCTAACTTGGTAATAAACTCTTGGTTGTCTACTAGTTCCGTTACAAACACATCGTTATTGGCGATGATTTTTCCTAAGTCGTCCATCTTCACAGCGAATACATTGTTCTCTGTATCAGTGATCGTTAAGAACTCATCTGTCGCTACAAACGATTTGATTTTTGTATTGCCTAAAGCATCCCAGCTAATAACTACGGGCTGCTTGTTTTCATCATAGTAGAAGAAGGTGTTGTTTACTGTATCATACCCCACATTTCCGTAAGTGTCTTTCAACTCTTCAATGATGTTGGTAATGAACTCGTTGTTGTTGGTAATTTGCTCAATGAATTCTACCTTATTTCCTAACTTGGTAATAAACTCCTGATTGTCTACTAGTTCCGTTACAAACACATCGTTATTGGCGATGATTTTTCCTAAGTCGTCCATCTTCACAGCGAATACATTGTTCTCTGTATCGGTGATCGTTAAGAACTCATCTGTTGCGACAAACGATTTGATTTTTGTATTGCCTAAAGCATCCCAGCTAATAACTACGGGTTGCTTGTTTTCATCATAATAGAAGAAAGTGTTGTTTACCGTATCATACCCCACGTTTCCGTAAGTGTCTTTCAACTCTTCAATGATGTTGGTAATGAACTCGTTGTTGTTGGTAATTTGCTCAATGAATTCTACCTTATTTCCTAACTTGGTAATAAACTCCTGATTGTCTACTAGTTCCGTTACAAACACATCGTTATTGGCGATGATTTTTCCTAAGTCGTCCATCTTCACAGCGAATACATTGTTCTCTGTATCGGTGATCGTTAAGAACTCATCCGTTGCTACAAACGATTTGATTTTTGTATTGCCTAAAGCATCCCAGCTAATAACTACGGGCTGCTTGTTTTCATCGTAGTAGAAGAAGGTGTTGTTTACTGTATCGTACCCCACGTTTCCGTAAGTGTCTTTCAACTCTTCAATGATGTTGGTAATGAACTCGTTGTTGTTGGTAATTTGCTCAATGAATTCTACCTTATTTCCTAACTTGGTAATAAACTCCTGATTGTCTACTAGTTCCGTTACAAACACATCGTTATTGGCGATGATTTTTCCTAAGTCGTCCATCTTCACAGCGAACACCGTGTTCTCTGTATCAGTGATCGTTAAGAACTCATCTGTTGCGACAAACGATTTGATTTTTGTATTGCCTAAAGCATCCCAGCTAATAACTACGGGTTGCTTGTTTTCATCATAGTAGAAGAAAGTGTTGTTTACTGTATCGTACCCCACGTTTCCGTAAGTGTCTTTCAACTCTTCAATGATGTTGGTAATGAACTCGTTGTTGTTGGTAATTTGCTCAATGAATTCTACCTTATTTCCTAACTTGGTAATAAACTCTTGATTGTCTACTAGTTCCGTTACAAACACATCGTTATTGGCGATGATTTTTCCTAAGTCGTCCATCTTCACAGCGAATACATTGTTCTCTGTATCAGTGATCGTTAAGAACTCATCTGTCGCTACAAACGATTTGATTTTTGTATTGCCTAAAGCATCCCAGCTAATAACTACGGGTTGCTTGTTTTCATCGTAGTAGAAGAAGGTGTTGTTTACCGTATCATACCCCACATTTCCGTAAGTGTCTTTCAACTCTTCAATGATGTTGGTAATGAACTCGTTGTTGTTGGTAATTTGCTCAATGAATTCTACCTTATTTCCTAACTTGGTAATAAACTCTTGGTTGTCTACTAGTTCCGTTACAAATACATCGTTATTGGCGATAATTTTTCCTAAGTCGTCCATCTTCACAGCGAATACATTGTTCTCTGTATCAGTGATCGTTAAGAACTCATCTGTTGCGACAAACGATTTGATTTTTGTATTGCCTAAAGCATCCCAGCTAATAACTACGGGTTGCTTGTTTTCATCATAATAGAAGAAAGTGTTGTTTACCGTATCATACCCCACGTTTCCGTAAGTGTCTTTCAACTCTTCAATGATGTTGGTAATGAACTCGTTGTTGTTGGTAATTTGCTCAATGAATTCTACCTTATTTCCTAACTTGGTAATAAACTCTTGGTTGTCTACTAGTTCCGTTACAAACACATCGTTATTGGCGATGATTTTTCCTAAGTCGTCCATCTTCACAGCGAATACATTGTTCTCTGTATCGGTGATCGTTAAGAACTCATCCGTTGCTACAAACGATTTGATTTTTGTATTGCCTAAAGCATCCCAGCTAATAACTACGGGCTGCTTGTTTTCATCGTAGTAGAAGAAGGTGTTGTTTACCGTATCGTACCCCACGTTTCCGTAAGTGTCTTTCAACTCTTCAATGATGTTGGTAATGAACTCGTTGTTGTTGGTAATTTGCTCAATGAATTCTACCTTATTTCCTAACTTGGTAATAAACTCTTGATTGTCTACAAGGTTGGTAACAAAAGTGGTATTGTTCGCAATCTCTGCTACATCCAAACGCACGCTATGGTTCGCTGAATCGGTTACAACCAACTGATCATTTTCTAAGGTAAAACTTACGTTGGTTGTATTTAACGCAGACCAATCAATATTGTGTTCCGCTCCTTGTGCATCATAGTACACAAATGTATTGGTTGTTGGGTTGTAGTTTACATTTCCATATTTACCTCTTAATTCATTGATAATATTTTCAATGAATTCGTTGTTGTTGGTAATGTGTTGGATAAACTCAACATTATCTCCCAACTTGGTAATAAACTCTTGGTTGTCCACAAGGTTGGTAACAAAAGTCGTATTGTTGGCAATCTCTGCCACATCCAAACGCACGCTATGGTTCGCTGAATCGGTTACAACCAACTGATCATTTTCTAAGGTAAAACTTACGTTGGT